>NZ_JBHVET010000065.1:0-19138 GCF_042802135.1 Kitasatospora sp. NPDC057512 | reverse complement strand
GGCGGGGGCCGTTCCGCCGCCCCGCCCGTTCGTGGGCGACGCTCCGCGATCGACGGATCGCGTGCTGTCATATGCTTGTCATATACATCTGATCCGAGGGGGGTGCGTGGAGTTCCGACTGCTGGGCTCGGTGGCCGTGGTGGCCGCGGACGGCCGCGAGCTTCCGGCCGGATCCGCCAAACGCCGCAGCCTGCTGGCCATGCTGCTGCTCAACCCCGGAGCACCGGTCACCGTCGAACGGCTCACCGAGACCCTCTGGGACGAGGAACCGCCCCGGCACTCGCGCACCGTCATCCACAACCACGTCTCCGGGCTGCGCTCCCTGCTCACCGCCCACGACGCCCCCGCCGCCGGCGTCGAACTCGTCACCGACAACGGCGCCTACCGGCTGCGGACACCCGACCAGGCCGTGGACACCGTACGGTTCGACCACCTGGTGACCCGCGCCCGCTCCCTGGACGACGCCGCCCAGACCGCCGCCGCCCTGCGCCAGGCACTCGCCCTGTGGCGGGGCCCCGCCCTGACCGGCACCACCGCCGGCCTGCCGCTGCGGTGCGCCGCCCGGGCCCTGGAGGAACGGCGACTGGCCGCCGTCGAGGAACTGGCCCGCGCCCACGGCCGGCTCGGCGACCACTGCGCGGCCGCCGGCCTGCTGCACACCGAGGCCACCGCCAACCCGCTGCGGGAACCGCTGGTCGCCCACCTCATGCACGCGCTCGGCCGCGCGGGGCGCCGCTCCGAGGCCCTCGACTGGTTCCACCGCACCCGCCGGGCCCTGGCCGAGGAACTCGGCATCGACCCCGGACCGGAACTCACCGACGCCTACGCCCGCCTGCTGCGCACCGACGCCCCGCCGAGCCGCTCCGAGGCCACCCCGCGCCCCGCCGTGCCGCCGGGCCGCTCCGACCGGGTGCCGCCCGCCCGCCACCCGGGCGACCAGGAGCCGCCGGACCGCCTGGCCTTCGACCCCGTGCCGCCCACGCGGGTCCCCACCGTCGGCGGCCTGGCCTCCGTCCCCGACCAGCGGCCCGCACCCGCACCCGTCTCCGCCCCCGCCCCGGCCCCCGTACGCCCCCCGGCAGCCCCCGCCCCCGTTCCCGCCCCCGCCGCGCAGCACACCCCCTGGCCCTTCCCCCGCCGCCCGCGCGGCTTCGCCGGCCGGGAGGACGAACTGGCCGCGCTCGACCGGGCCACCGCCGCCCCCGGCGCCGTCGCCGTGCTCACCGGCGGCGCCGGCGTCGGCAAGACCACCCTCGCCCTGTACTGGGCCCACCGCCGCCACCAGGACTTCCCCGACGGCCGGCTCTTCGTCGACCTGTGCGGCCACAGCCCGCTGCCGGAGCGCGACACCGCCGCCGTCCTGCGCGAACTGCTGCTCGCCCTGGGCCTGCCCGTCGAGCGGATGCCCGCCACCGCCGAGGCGATGGGCGCCCGCTACCGCGAACTGACCGCCGGGCGCCGGATGCTGATCGTCCTGGACAACGCCCGCCGCTCCGAGCAGGTGCGCCCGCTGCTGCCCGACGGCGACGACTGCGTCACCCTGGTCACCAGCCGCGACCGGCTCGGCGGCCTGGTCACCTCCGACGCCGCCCGCCCCGTGCCACTCGCCGAACTCTCCTCCCCGCAGGCCGTCACCCTGCTCGCCGCGACCCTCGGCCCCGACCTGGTCGCCGCCGAACCCGAGGCCGCCGCCCGCCTGGCCGGCCTGTGCGACGGCCTGCCGCTGGCCCTGCGGCTGGCCGCCGCCCGCCTGGCCACCGGCCCGGCCCGCGCGCTGGCCGCCCTCGCCGACGAACTCGCCGACGAGCAGGACCGCCTGGACCTCCTCGACGTCGAGGACACCAGCGTCGCCGCCGCGCTCGCCCTGACCGTCCAGCACCTGGGCGAAGCCGCCCACCGGACGTTCCGCAGCCTCGGCGCCCACACCGGCGCCACCCTCGACAGCCGCACCGCCGCCGCCCTGGCCGGCTGCCGCCCCGACGAGGCCGCCGCCGCCCTGGCCCAACTGGCCACCGCCCACCTGATCGTCCAGATCGGCCGGGACGCCTACACCCTGCACGACCTGGTCCGCCTCTACGCCCGCAGCCTGCCCGGCGACACCGACACCCAGGTGCTGCCCCGCCTGCTCGACCACCTGCTCAACACCCTCCTCACCGCCTGCGCCGCCGCCGAACCGGGCAGCGAACCGTGCTGCACCCTGCCGCCCGGCACCCGCCGCCCCGCCGAGGTCCGCCCCTTCCCCGACCGGGCGAGCGCCCTCGCCTGGTACGCCGCCGAACGCGACACCCTGCGCGGCGCGGTCGAGGCGGCCGTCGCCGCCGGACTGCACGACCGCGCCTGGCGCCTGGTGCTGCTCCAGTGGCCGCTGATCGTCTGGCAGGTCCGGGACGGCTGGGCACCGCTGCTCGAACACGGCCTGGCCGCCGCCGAGGCCGACCGCGACCCCGGCGCCCAGTCCCGCGCCCGGGCCCTGCTCGGCTGGGTCCTGCTGGAGGAGGGCCGCCCCGACCAGGCCCTCGACCACCTGGAACGCGCCCCCGACCTCGCCGCCCGGGCCGGCGACGGCTGCGCCCAGGCCGTCGCCCTGGTCAACCACGCCGTCGCGCTCGCCCGCCACGGCGAGCACGCCGGCCGGGCCCGGGTGAACGGCCTGCTGCTGAAGGCCCTGTCCCTGGCCGAACGGGCCGGCCGCGCCGACCTCGTCGCCCTCGCCCGCCAGCACCTGGCCCACGAGTGCCTGGCCGCCGGCGCCGGCGAGGAGGCCGCCCAGCACGCCGCCCGCGGCCTGGCCGTCGCCGAACCGCCCTTCCCGGT
This sequence comes from Kitasatospora sp. NPDC057512, assembly GCF_042802135.1. NCBI lineage: Bacteria > Bacillati > Actinomycetota > Actinomycetes > Kitasatosporales > Streptomycetaceae > Kitasatospora > Kitasatospora sp. NPDC057512. The sequence continues at coordinate 16,324 of NZ_JBHVET010000065.1, read as the reverse complement.
CACCCGCCGGGTGGTCCTGCAGACCCTCTACGGCCGCGCCCTGGCCGCCACCGGCCACCCCGAGGAGGCCGCCCGCCACCTCGGCGCCGCGCTGCGCACCGCCCGCGCCCACCAGTACGAGGAGGGCGAGGCGGAGGCCGGCGCCGCGCTGCGCGCCCTGTCGGCCGGCGGCGCCGTGGCCGGCGCTGTCGCGCCCGCCGCCGCCCCCGCTGTCGTCGTGCCCGGTACGGCCGTGCCCGCCACCGCCCCCGGCGGCCCGGCGTACGCACGGCCGTCGACGTACCCGCGCTGACCCTCCCCGCCGCCGCGCCACCTCCGCCGCCGCGCAGCACTGACGGGCCCGTCCGAAGGGAAGGATGGACACAGGGGGGAGCCCGGGCAGCGGGCGAAGCCGGCACACCACCTGCCCGAGGGGGACGCGCGATGACCACGCCGCCGGAGCAAAACCGTCGGTCCGAACTGCTGGAGCTGTACCTGCTCGCCGTGGAGATGGCCGACCGGGTCTCGGCCCGCCGGGGCAGCGCCAACACCTTCTTCCTGTCCGTGCAGACCGCGCTGGTCACCCTGATCGGCTTCGGCATACCGAAGTTGTCGGAGTCCCCGTGGTGGGTGCCGACCGCCGTCGCGCTGGCCGGCATCACCCTCTCCGGCGCCTGGTGGATGCAGCTGCGCAGCTACCGGGACCTCAACGGCGCCAAGTTCCAGGTCATCAACAGCCTGGAGGAGAAGCTGTCCGCGCGGATCTACACCGACGAGTGGGACGCCCTCAGGAACACCGCCGCGGCCGGCCGCCGCCACCGGCACTACACCGAACTCGGCACCACGGAACGGCTCGTGCCGATGATATTCGCGGCGGCCCATCTGATCCTGCTCACCGGCACGCTCGTCAGCGGCACACTGGCCGTATGAGCCACCTCGACCCCATCGCCGACCTGATCCGCTCCTGCCTGCCCACCGAGGCCAGACCCCCCGAGGGCGCCGACGACCTGTTCCGCCTCTACGCCGTGCTGCTCCAGGCCAAGGGCGAACAGGTCACCGACGAGGACGTCCACAACGCCTGGACGGCCTGGACCCAGACCACCGACGACACCCACAAGGCCCTGGTGCCCTTCCACGACCTCGACGCCCGCACCCGCGCCCTCGACGCCCCGTACACCCTCGCCATCCGCACCGCCGCCCGCCGGCTCCACCGCCCCACCACGGCCTGAGCACGGCCGCGGCCCGAGGACGCCGCAGCCAGGGGACGGCGACGGGCCCACGGCGGGGGAGCGGCCCCGGCCGCGGGCCCGGCACCGTACGGCGGCTCAGGCGCCGGGCGCGTCGGGGGCGGTGGGCGCGGCGGCCGCCAGCTCCTCGACGGTGCCGGACATGACGGTGCGCAGGTGGCGGGTGAGGTGCTCGGCGGGCCAGTGCCACCAGGCGAGATCCAGCAGGCGGGCGATGTCGGCCTCGTCGTAGCGCAGCCGGATCACCTTGGCCGGGTTGCCGCCGGCGACGGCGTAGTCGGGGATGTCGGAGGTGACGACGGACCCGGCCGCGACGATCGCGCCGTGGCCGATGCGCACCCCGGGCATGACGGTGACGCGGTAGCCGAGCCACACGTCGTGGCCGACGACGGTGTCGCCGCGCCCGGGCAGGCCGGTGATCAGGTCGAGGTGCTCGGCCCAGGCGCCGCCCATGACGGGGAAGGGGAAGGTGGAGGGCCCGTCCATCCGGTGGTTGGCGCCGTTCATGACGAACCGCACCCCCGTGGCGAAGGCGCAGAACTTCCCGATGACGAGCCTCTCCGGCCCGTAGTGGTACAGCACGTTGCGGGTCTGGAAGGCCGTCGGGTCGTCCGGGTCGTCGTAGTACGAGTACTCGCCGACCTCGATCAGCGGCGAGGTGACCAGCGGCTTGAGGAGCACCACCCGCGGCTGCTCGGGGAAGGGGTGCAGCACGGTCGGGTCGGGCACGGCGGGGATCACGAGGGGGCACCGCTCTCACGTTGACGGGACATCAAGGATTTCCATGATCCGTCGGACGGCGCCGCCGTCCAGCGGGTTTCCCCGGGCAGGCCCCTCACCGTTGATCAAATGACGTCAAGTTGTCTGTACAGCTCGGAGCCTCCTGACGGTCATCGGCCGGTCATCGGACACCACGGCCGCGTCCACCTCGGTCTCGTACACATAACGGGTCCGGTCCCAACCGCGCGGCCGGCCCCCCGTACCGAAGACCCGCGGTCCGTCAGCAAGGAGCCCCACCCCGATGAGTCCGAAGCCCGAACTGTCGCGCCGCAGCGTCCTCGGCGGCGCGGCGGCGGCCGCGGTGCTGTCCGCCCTCCCCATCAGCGTCCAGCAGGCCCTCGCCGCACCGGCCCGGCCCGGACGGCTGGCGGACATCCAGCACGTCGTGGTGTTCATGCAGGAGAACCGCGCCTTCGACCACTACTTCGGCACCCTGGCGGGCGTGCGCGGCTTCGGCGACCGCACCGCCGTACGCGGCGTCGACGGCCGCTCGGTGTTCCACCAGCCCGACCCCGGCCGCAAGGAGGGCTACCTGCTGCCCTTCGCGATGAACGCCGCCCACACCAGCGCCTACCAGCAGGGCGCGCCCTCCTTCGGCTACGGCGACTCCATGAACGCCTGGAACGACGGGCGCGCCGACGGCTCCGTCACCCGCCGCTCCTCCGGCTGGCTCGGCCAGGGCTACTACGAGTCCGCCGACATGCCCTTCTACCACGCCCTCGCCTCGGTGTTCACGGTCTGCGACGCCTACTACGCCTCGACGCAGTGCAACACCAACACCAACCGCGACCACGCGATGACCGGCACCAGCGGCGGCACCGTGCGGGACACCCCGGTGACCGACAACACCGAGATCCCCGGCGGCTACGAGTGGACCACCTACGCCGAGCGCCTGGAGAAGGCCGGCGTCAGCTGGCGGACCTACCAGGCCCTCGACAACTTCGACGACAACGCCCTCGCCTGGTTCGCCCCCTTCGTCAAGGCCAAGCCCGGCGAGCCGCTGTACGAGCGCGGCATGCGCGCCGTCGGCGACCCCGCCAAGGCGAAGGACCCGTTCGCCATGGGCGACGCCCTCGTCGAGGCCTTCACCGCCGACGTCCAGGCCGACCGCCTCCCGCAGGTCTCCTGGATCGTCGCCCCCGCCGCCCTGTCCGAACACGCCAACTACGCGCCGCCGAACGGCGAACACCTCACCGCCCGGCTGCTCTCCGCACTCGCCGCCAAGCCCGAGGTGTTCCAGAAGACCGTCTTCATCCTCAACTACGACGAGCACGGCGGCTTCTTCGACCACCAGCTGCCGCCCGTCCCGCCGCTGGCCGACGGCCGCGGCAAGTCCAACGTCCCGGTCGACGGCGAGGTCGTCGTCCGCGTCGCCAAGGGCGGCTCCACCTACCACCGGGTGGTCGCCCAGGACGGGAAGTACCGGGTCAGGGCCGCCGACGGCACCCTCGCCTGGTCCGCCACCCTCCCCGCCGGCGAGACCCTCGTCTCCGGCCCCTACCCGATGGGCCTGGGCGTCCGGGTGCCGATGGTCGTCGTCTCCCCGTGGACCCGCGGCGGCGTCGTCGACTCCACCGTCTACGACCACACCTCCGTGCTGCGCTTCCTGGAACAGCGCTTCGGCGTCCAGGAACCCAACATCAGCCCCTGGCGGCGCGCCGTCTGCGGCGACCTCACCAACGTCTTCGACTTCTCCGGCCGCAACCCCGCCTGGCCGCAGCTGCCCGACACCAGCGGCAACCGCCAGAAGGTCGTCGACACCGGCAAGCTCCCCGCCCCCACCGTGCCCAGCCCGCAGGCCTTCCCCCGACAGCAGCGCGGCACCCGCTCCTCCCGCCCCGCCCCCTACAACCTGCTCGTCAAGCCCCGCCTCAAGGGCGACGAACTCACCCTCGACTTCGTCAACCAGGGCCGCCAGGGCGCCGTCCTCGCCGTCTACCCCGCCCCCGGCGAGGCCCCCAAGCACTACACCGTCGCCGCCCGCAGCCGCCTGTCCGACGTCTGGAAGGTCGGCCCGGCCGGCTACGACCTGCGCGTCCACGGCCCCGACGGCGCCCTGTGGCACCTGCGCGGCGACACCGCCGCCGGCTACGAGGTCTCCCTCTCCGAGGAGGGCGGCGGCAAGGTGCTGGAGGTCGACGTCATCAACCGCTCGCGCACCGCCCAGACCTTCCTGGTCGGCGACCTCGCCTACGGCGACGGCCTGCGCGAGGTCCGGGTCGCGGCCGGCGACGACCGCACCGTCAACCTCAAGGTCGGCCCCGAGGGCTGGTACGACGTCGCCGTCGCCGTCCAGGGCGACCTCGCCTTCCGCCGCCGCATCGCCGGCCGCTTCCCCTGGGACGACCGCACCGTCACCGACCCCGCCCTCGGCCTGGCCGACCCCCTCACCGTCGACCTCGCCCTCGGCGCCGCCTCCACCACCATCGACGAACCCGTCCTGCTGCCCGGCCGCCCCGCCACCGTCACCGCCACCCTCACCGCCACCACCGCCCTCACCCGCCTGGAGACCCAGCCGCTGCTCCCGCCCGGCTGGACGGCCACCACCGTCACCGCCCCGCCCGACAAGCTCGCCGCCGGCGCCACCGCCACCGCCGTCTGGCAGGTCACCCCGCCCGCCCGACTGCCCGCCGGCGCCACCCACCGCCTGCTGGTCACCGCCCGCGCCCAGGCCGACGGCCGCTTCGCCCTCGCCGACGGCGAACTCGCCGCCCGCCCCGCCCCGGTGATGACCGGCCACCTCCTCGACGAGGACTTCGAATCCCTCGCCGACGCCCTCAAGCCGGAGTCCGGCCTGCTCGGCTGGACCGCCCAGGCCCCCAAGGGCTGGACGGTCGTCAACGCCCCCGCCATGCCCCAGGGCACCGCCCGCCTCCAGGGCTGGACCTTCCACACCAAGCGCGAATGGGCCGCCCTCGGCGCCCAGGACCGCGGCAACTTCACCCGCGCCCTGGGCGTCGTCGCCGTCGCCGACCCCGACGACTGGGACGACACCGGCTCGCCCTCCCGCAAGGGCGTCTTCGACTCCACCCTGGTCTCGCCCGCCGTCGCCATCCCGGCCGGCACCGACACCCTCCACCTCGCCTTCGACTCCCACTACCGCCAGGAGGCCCCGCAGAAGGCCACCGTCACCGCCGTCTTCGACAACGGCACCGAGACCCGCCTGCTCGCCTACGGCCCCGACGCCACCGGCAACGACAACGCCGGCAAGGACGCCCAGAACACCCGGATCACCCGCAGCCTCGCCGTCCCCGCCGGAGCCCGCTCGGTGACCCTCAGGTTCCGCATGTACGACGCCGGCAACAACTGGTACTGGGCCGTCGACCACATCCGCCTCGACACCCGCCCCGTCACCGACTGACCCCCGCCGCCCCACCGGGCCCGCCCGAGCCACCGTGCCCGGGCGGGCCCCGCCCGCACCAGCGGCCCCACGTGCCAGGTACAACTACTGCCACGACCACAGGGGAGGAAACCGAAGGTGACCGACACGACGACCCCGGCCGGCCGGGCCGCCCAGCTCCACGACCGCTACCCGAGCCTCGACGAACTCACCGCCACCGCCCACCAGTTGGCCGCCCACCGGCCCGACCTGTGCCAGGTGCGCACCGTCGGCACCTCCCGCGCCGGACGCCCCCTGACCCTGCTGACCGTCGGACCCTCCCCACACGACGCCGGCGACGCCCCGCACAACCTCCTCGTCGTCGCCGGCGCCCACGCCGACGAGTTCGCCGCCCGCGCCGCCGTCGCCGACCTCGCCCACCACGCCCTCACCCGCCAACACCCCTACCTCGCCTGGCACTTCCTGCTCTGCCTCGACCCCGACGGCGCCCACCTCGCCGACGGCAGCCGCCACGCCCGCACCCTGCCCGACTACTTCGCCCACTACTACCGCCCCGCCGCCGAGGAACAGCCCGAATGGGCCCCCGCCGTCGGCGCCGACCTCCCCGAGAGCCGCACCCTCCTCGACCTCATCGACGAACTGCGCCCCACCCTCCAGTTCTCCCTGCACAGCACCGACGTCGGCGGCACCTTCGTCCAGGCCACCAGCGACCCCGCCGCCCTCGCCCGCCCCTTCGCCCGCTCCGCCGCCCACCACGGCATCCCCGTCGAGACCGGCAACTTCGACACCTTCCGCCTGCACGAATCCGGCCCCGGCGTCTACCTGATGACCCCCCACCACATCGACCACCAGGAGACCACCACCGGCGTCCTCACCCCCCACCACGACACCGGCGAAGCCCGCGCCGGCACCTGGTTCGCCCCCCAGCGCCACGGCGGCCAGACCGTCCTCGTCGAAGTCCCCGCCTTCACCAGCGCCCACCTCGGCGACACCCGCCCCGCCGACGCCGTCCGCCTGTACCTGCGCACCTGCGCCGACCGCCTGCGCCACCGCGGCACACTCCTCACCGCACTCCTCGACGCCGCCCTGCCCTACGTGCGAAACCCCGACACCCCCCTGCTGCGCGCCGCCCGCACCCCGCTCACCGCCCTGCACCAACTCGCCGACGCATGGGACCCGGAGCTGCGCGGAGCGGAACTCCTGCGCACCCCGATCACCCGCGCCCGCCTCACCGGCATCGACCTGTGGGCCCACCGCGTCCCGGTCCGCGCCGCCGCCCTGCTGCGCCGCGCCGTCCGCGTCGCCGGCGCCCCCGCCGCACCCCAGGCCGCCCGCCTCGACCACCTCCTGCGCGACTGGTGCGCCCAGTACCAGCGGACCTTCCAGCCCGTCTGGCTCCCCGTCGCCCGCCAGGCCGCCCACCAGGCCGCCACCGTCCGCGCCGCCGTCGCCCTGCGCCACCCGGGGTCCTGGGCGAGTTAGGAGTTCACGCCCTCGGTGTCGACGTGCGGCAGCACCCGGTCCAGGAACCGCGGCGTGCACCAGGCCGCCGCCCCCGGCAGCATCATCGGGGCGGGCGGACGGCGGCCTGGAAGGCTCCCGGGTCTCCTGCGCGGCGGTGCGCCGGTTCGGCGCAGCGGGGCCCGTCCACCCGTTCCCGGCCCACCGGTACCGGCGGGTGGTTGCCCCTACGGCGGCCCGGCGCGGGGCTCGTCCCCGTCCCCGGCTCAGCCGTGCTGCCCGGCCGGGGCGGGGGCGGCGAAGCGGGGCAGGACCTCCTCGGCGAGCTCCTGGAGCAGTTCGTCGACGGGGCGCTCGTTGGGGCGCAGGTTGAAGGAGACGTGGGCGACGCCGAGGTCGGACATCAGCTCCAGGTGCTCGATCAGGGCGGTGCGCCCGGTGCTGAGGCCGAGCCGGATGGGGCGCGGTGCGGCGGCCGGGTCCTCGGCGAGGGTGAGGACCATCGGCGTCAGGTAGGGCTTGTCGCCGGCGAGGTCGCGCCACTGGCGCAGCCGCAGGCGCAGCGCGTCGAGGTCGCGCGGGTAGTTGAGGGAGGCGTCGGCGTGCTCGGCGATCCACTCGGGGCTCTGCTGGGCGCCGCCGGCGACGGCGATCGGGATGCCCTGGGGGTGGACGGGCCGGGGCAGGACCTCCAGCTGCTGTTCGGCGCCGAGGCCGAAGGCGGGCAGTTCCAGCGGGCCGGGGCGCCAGGCGGCGCGCAGGGTCTCGACGCCGGTGCGGAAGGCGGCGCCGCGGCCGTGGAAGTCGCGGTCGAACAGCGGGTACTCCACGGGGCGGTCGCCGCTGGCGAGGCCGAGCAGCAGGCGCCCGCCGGTGAGCACGTCGACGGTGGCGGCGGCCTTGGCGACGAGCAGCGGCTCGCGCAGCGGCAGGACGACCGCGCCGGTGGCGAGGACCGCGTCGCGGGTGAGGGCGGCGAGGTGGCCGAGGTGGGTGAAGGTCTCGAAGACGCTGCCGGCGTCGCCGAACCGTACGGGGTCGTAGAGCGGGACGTCGCGCACCCACAGGGCGGCGAAGCCGAGGCGGTCGGCGAGGGTGGCGAGGCGGGCGTGCCCGGCGAGGTCGGGGACGCCGAAGGGGCGTCCGGCCGCGCGGTCGGCGCGGCCGCGGGCCTGGCCCCAGTCGTTGTCCAGGGGCAGTTCCAGGCCGATGGTCAGCCGGCCGTCGGCGGGGGCCAGTCGGGCGAGTGCGGGGTGGAGCGGTGCCATGGCGGGTCCTTCGAAAAAAATACCCGTCCCGGGCGGCGGTGCGACCGCCCGGGACGGGGGATTGGGGTGGGGTCAGCTCGCGTTGAACTGGTCCGGGTGGGGGCCGGTGCGCAGGTCGCGGTCGCCGGCGGCGATCGCGGCCATGTCCTGCTCGGTCAGCTCGAAGCCGAAGACGTCGAGGTTCTGGCGGATGCGGGCCGGGGTGACCGACTTGGGGATGACGATGTTGCCGAGCTGCAGGTGCCAGCGCAGGACGACCTGGGCGGGGGACTTGCCGGTGCGGGCGGCGATGGCGGTGATCGCCGGGTCGTCCAGGACGGCGCCCTGGGCGAGCGGGCTCCAGGCCTCGGTGGCGATGCCGTGGCGGGCGTGGAAGGCGCGCAGCTCGGCCTGCTGGAGGCCGGGGTGCAGCTCGACCTGGTTGACGGCGGGCACCAGCGCGCTGTTGTCCAGCAGGCGCTGGAGGTGGGCGGGCTGGAAGTTGGACACGCCGGCGGCGCGGACGCGGCCCTCCTCGACGAGGCGCTCCAGGGCGCGCCAGGAGTCGAGGTAGAGGTCGCGGGCCGGGGTGGGCCAGTGGATGAGGTAGAGGTCGACGTGGTCCAGGCCGAGCTTGGCGAGGCTGGCGTCGAAGGCGCGCAGGGTGGCGTCGTAGCCCTGGTCGGCGTTCCACAGCTTGGTGGTGACGAACAGGTCCTCGCGGGCCACGTCGGAGGCGGCCAGGGCGCGGCCGACGCCGGTCTCGTTGCCGTAGATGGCGGCGGTGTCGATGCTGCGGTAGCCGGCCTCCAGGGCGGAGGCGACGGCGGCGGTGGTCTGGTCGTCGGGGACCTGGAAGACGCCGAAGCCGAGCTGGGGGATCTCGACGCCGTTGTTCAGCTTCACGGTGGGGACGGTGGTGGTCATGTGCTGTCTCCTTCAGGCGGTGCGGTCGGTGCGGGTGTAGTGGACGGTCTGGGCGCTGATGAGGCCGTCGCGGAAGACGAAGGTGTCGACGCCGTCGGCGACCTCGTGCTCGGTGGTGCGGGCGCTCCAGCGCAGGAGCAGGACCTCGCCGGCGAAGCTCGGGGTGAGCTGCCAGTGGGCGTCCGGCAGGTCGGCCAGCAGGTGGCCGATGGCCTGGCGGATGCCGGCCCGGCCGTGGAAGGTCCCGGCCGGGGTGATGGCGACGGCGTCCTCGGTGTAGTTGCCGGCGACCAGGTCGAGGTCGCCGGTGCCCAGGCGTTCGCCGTGGTCGGCGAAGACCTCCTGGGGGCTGCGGACGGCGGTGCTCACCGGGCGAGCCGGTCGAGGGCGGCGGTGGCGAAGGAGTGGTCCTGTGCGGGGGCGCCGCCGCCGACGCCGATGGCGCCGATCAGCCGGCCGTCGCGGTGGACGGGGATGCCGCCGGCGATGAACAGCAGCGGGCGGTCCAGCGCGGTGGGCAGGGTGTGGAACGGGCCGTCGGGCTTGACCAGGTCGACCAGGTCGGCGGTGGGGGCGTTCAGCTGGAGGGCGGTGTAGGCCTTGCGGGTGCTGGTCTCGCCGGAGATCAGCACGGCGCGGTCGTCGCGGCGGAAGGCGAGCAGGTGGCCGCCGGCGTCCAGGACGGTGACGCTGACCGGCACGCCCGCGGCCTCGGCGGCGGTGCGGGCGGCGTCGACCAGGGTCTCGGCGTCGGCGGTGGTGAGCGGGGCGACGGCGGTGGTGGTGCTCATGGCGGTGCTTCTCCGGGGGTGGGGTGGGTTCCGGTCGGGTCGGTGGCCGGCGGTGTGTCGGCGGCCGGTGGTGTCGATGGTCAGTGGTGTCGATGGTCAGTGGTTGAGGGCCGCGTGGCGGGGAGCCGCGCTCGTGGTGACGGCCTCCCGGGTGCGGTCGCGGCGCTCCAGGGCGGCGGACCAGAAGGCCAGCAGCAGGGCGGCCGCGGCGAGGGCGGCGCCGACCCAGTTCGGGGCGGTGTAGCCGAGGCCGGCGCTGATCACCATGCCGCCGAGCCAGGCGGCCAGTGCGTTGCCGAGGTTGAAGGCGCCGATGTTGACGGCGGAGGCCAGGGTGGGGGCGCCGTGGGCCTGGTCCAGGACCCGCTTCTGCAGCGGGGGGACGGTGGCGAAGCCGAGGGCTCCGACCAGCAGGACGGTGACGGCGGCGGCGACCTTGTTGTGGGCGGTGAGGGTGAACAGCGCGAGCACCACGGCGAGGCCGCCGAGGGTGGTGTAGAGCATCGGCATCAGCTTGCGGTCGGCGAACCTGCCGCCGAGCAGGTTGCCGAGGAACATGCCGACGCCGAACAGCACCAGCAGCCAGGTGACGGAGCCGTCGGCGTAGCCGGCGACGTTGGTCATCATCGGGGCGATGTAGGTGATGGCGGCGAAGACCCCGCCGAAGCCGAGCACGGTCATCGCCATGGCGAGCAGCACCTGGGGGTTGCGGAAGGCGGTCAGCTCGCGGCGCAGGTGGGCGCCCTCGGGGCGGGGCATGGCGGGGACGAGCCTGGCGATGCCGAGCAGGCCGACCACGCCGAGCGCGGCGACGCCGGCGAAGGTGGCGCGCCAGCCGACGGCCTGGCCGATGTAGGTGCCCAGCGGGACGCCGACGATGTTGGCGACGGTCAGCCCGGTGAACATGGTGGCGATGGCGCCGGCCTTCTTCTGCGGGGCGACGAGGTCGGCGGCGACGACGGAGCCGATGCCGAAGAAGGCGCCGTGGGCGAGCGAGGTCACGATGCGCCCGGCGAGCATCACGGGGAAGGACGGGGCGAACGCGGAGAGCAGGTTCCCGGCGGTGAACAGGCCCATCAGCAGCATGAGCATGGTCTTGCGGCTGATCCTGGTGCCGAGGACGGTCATCAGCGGGGCGCCGAGGACGACGCCGAGGGCGTAGCCGGTGACCAGCAGGCCAGCGTTGGGGATGGAGACGCCGTAGTCGCCGGCGATCTGGGGCAGGAGTCCCATGATCACGAACTCGGTGGTCCCGATCCCGAATGCGCCGATGGCCAGGGCGATGAGAGCGAGAGGCATGGGCCCGAACCCTTCTGTGATTGCTTGAGCTAGCGCCTTGCGTGCTCTAACAATAGTTGCAGACGCGCGATAAGTGCAAACGCGGATAGGTGGCATGCGCCATAGGGTCGGGGCGGAGCCGGAAACGCGACCGGGCCCGGCCCGTCCGGACCGCGTGTGCGGTTCGGACGGGCCGGGCCCGGGGGAGCGGGGCCGCGGGGGCCGCGGCGCTGTGGCGGCGCGGGGCCGGCCGGGGTCAGCGGGTGGGCGCGGCGGCGTCCACGGCCTCGACGGCCTGGACCAGCGAGGCCAGGGCGGGGGTGCGGGCGGCCTCGTCGAGCGCCTCGCGCAGCGCGGCGTCGTTGGTCGGCCGGGCCTGCTCCAGGAGCCTCAGGCCGTCCTCGCTCACGTTGGTGTAGATGCCGCGGCGGTCGGTCGGACACAGGTAGCGCAACAGCAGCCCGCGGTCCTCCAGTCGGGTGACCAGGCGGGTGGTGGCGCTCTGGCTGAGCACGACCGCGTCGGCGACCTGCTTCATCTGCAGGTGCCCGCCCTCGCCGTCGTGCTGGCGGCTGAGCACGTCGAGCAGGGAGTACTCGCGCACGCTCAGGTCGTGCTTCGCCTGCAGGGCGCGTTCGATGTGGGACTCGATCCTGCCGTGCAGGAGGGACAGGGCGCCCCAGCCGTTGGCGAGCGCGGTGAGCGCGGGGTCCGTGGCGGTCATGGGCCCCTCCTTCCGGGTATGGCTGGGTCCAGGATAAGCCATGAACAGAAATATCGGCCAGAGCTTGTATAGCGCTTGTGCAAATAATCTCCCCCGCGATTCGGGAGCGGGTGGGGCTGCGGGATGCCGGTCGGAGCCCAGTAATCACGCGGCTTTGGCGCAAATGGTTCAGACCATTGACGCGGGGGGAAGGCAGATCCTACGGTGTCGGGCAACCGGTCTGGCGCGGGCATGCCATGTCTCGGGCAGGCCGCCGTGCGCACCCCCACGCGCACGCGCACGCCCCGCGCCGGGCGCACACTCCATCCACCCCCACGGAGGAGCACCATGCGCAAGCGCCACCTGATCGCCGCCGCCGCGGCCGCGATCGCCCTGCCGATCGCGGCGGCCCTGCCGGCCCAGTCGCACGGCTTCATCAACCTCCCGCCCAGCCGCTCCGCGCTCTGCGGGGCCAACGCCGTCCCGTGGGACTGTGGCGACATCCAGTGGGAGCCGCAGAGCGTCGAGGGCCCCAAGGGCTTCCCGACCCGCGGCCCGGCGGACGGCACCATCTGCGCCGGCGCGGACGCCCGCTGGGCCCCGCTGGACAACCCCCGGGGCGGCACCTGGCCCACCACCAGGGTGACGGCGGGCCAGCAGCTCACCTTCACCTGGGAGATCGAGGCCCGGCACTCCACCACCAACTTCAGGTACTTCCTGACCAAGCCCGGCTACGACGCGAGCCAGCCGATCACCCGGGCCGCCCTGGACCTGACCCCGTTCCTGACCGTCCCCTACAACGGCCGCCAGCCCGCCGCCACCACCACCCACACCGCGACCCTGCCCACCGGTCGCACCGGCCACCAGGTGGTCGTCGCGGTCTGGGACGTCGCCGACACCGGCAACGCCTTCTACTCCTGCACCGACGTCCAGTTCTGACCGCTCCCCGCCCGTCCCGACGGCCCTGACGCTCCAGCCGTCCCGACGGCCCCGACCCGTCGCGTCCCGACGGCCCCGACCGTCGCGTCCCGCCGACGCCGCCGCCCGACCCCGGACGGCGCCGGCGGGCCGCCCGCCCCCGTGCCGAAGGCCCCTCCCCGTCCGTGCTCGCGCGCCGCAGAAGCCGTAAATAGGTACATTGGCGACATTTGGCAGCAGTGCCAAGGCTCCGCGCGTCCACGAAAGAAGGCCGACCGCCTTCGGAAAGGGTCTCCATGCGCCCCGACCTCAGCCCCGCCGTCCTCGCCGAGCTGCGCCGGCCGCGGCCCTATCCGGCGGTGTCGATCCTGATGCCCACGCACCGCCGCGAGCCGGACAACACCCAGGACCCGGTCCGGCTGCGCAACCTGCTGGCCGAGGCGAAGGAACGCGTCCAGGCAGACCCGGAGGTCTCCCGCGCCGACCGGATCGACGTGCTGGAGCAACTCGACCGGGCCCTGGCGGAGGTCGACCTCGTGCACGCCGAGGACGGCCTGGCGCTCTTCGCCGCGCCCGGCGAGCACCAGGTCTGGTCACTCGGGCGCACCGCCCCCGCCCGGGTGGTCCTGTCCGACACCTTCCTCACCCGCAACCTGGTCGCCTCGCACGCCGCCGAGCGCCCGCACTGGGTGCTCGCGGTCGCCGCCGACAAGGTGGTGCTCTGGGGCGGCACCGAGGAGCGGGTCACCGAGGACAAGGACCACGGCTTCCCGCTGGTGCGCGTCTTCGACAACCCCGACCCCGAGCGGCAGGAGCAGATCGGCGACACCCCCAGCACCTTCCGCGACGAGGCGACCAAGACCTTCCTGCGCCAGGCCGACGCCGAGGTCGGCCGGCTGCTGGCCGCCGCCCCCCGCCCGCTGTACGTGGTCGGCGAGGCCGCCGCGCTCGCCCTGCTGGACGCCGTCGGCCCGATCGCCAAGGAGGCCGCCGCGCAGCTGCCGCACGGCGGCCTGGCCCAGGCCGACGCCGAGACCGTCCGCAAGGTCGTCGAGCCCGCCGTGCGCGCCCACGCCGACCAGGAGGTCGCCGAGCACCTCGCCCAGCTCGACAAGGCCCGCGGCGCCCAGCAGTTCGCGGCCGGCCTGGACGAGGTCTGGCAGGCCGTCGGCCAGGGCCGGATCGCCCGCCTGGTGGTCGAGGAGAACTACCGCGCCACCGTGCGCGACGACGGCGAGCACCTCGTGCCCGCCGAGGCCGGCGAGAGCGGGGCCCGCGAGGACATCGTCGACGAGGTGATCGAGCGCGCCCTGGACACCGGCGGCCAGATCGGCTTCGTCCCCGACGACACCCTCGCCGACGCCGGCCGGATCGCCGCCGTCCTGCGCTACTGACCCTGCGCTACCGACCCGCCCCCGAAGCACCCTGAAGCACCCCGCAGCCGCCCGTCCGGCCACCGCCCCGACGGGCGGCCGCGACGCGTCCGGACGTCCGGCCCCGCCGCACACCCGCCGGCCGCGCCCGCCACGCCCGTACGGAAACGAACCGGCCAGCCGGCGCAAGGAATCCGCCATCTTCGCGCACCGCACATGCAACGGCCACGAACGGTTCCCGGAATCGTGGCGCCCGGTTCGGCGATCACCCCTAACCTGCCGCGCATGACACAGAGTCACCGCCCCCGCGCGGGCCGCCGCACCGGCCTGCTCGCCGCCGCCGTCGCCGCCTCGCTCGGCCTCACCGCCGTCGCCCTGAACACCCCCAGCGCCGTCTCCGCCGAAGCCGCCCCCGCGGCCGCCGCGGCCGGCGCCGCCCCGGCCCCCGGCGAGGTCGTCCTCGACGAGCACTTCTCCACCCCCGCCCTGCCGGCCGGCTTCACCGCCGTCGAGGGCGACTGGAAGGTCGAGGGCGGCCGCCTGGTCGGCACCTCCGCCAACTCCGGCCAGCAGAGCCGGATCACCTTCGGCCGCCACCTGGACGACTTCCGCATCGAGGCCACCGCCCGCTTCGAGACCGTCCAGGACAACGCCCGCTGGACCGCCCTCGGCCTGGACGTCCCCGCGTCCGGCACCACCCCCTGGTCGATCGCCACCATGCGCACCGGCACCACCGCCGCCAACGGCCTGGAATTCGCCCAGCGCACCCCCGCCAACGTCTGGAACGTCACCGACACCGCCGCGGCCCCCACCGCCGCCGGCACCGGCCGCGACGTGCGCATCGCCGTCGAGGTCCACGGCACCACCGCCCTCTGGATCTTCGACGGCAAGGAGGCCCTGCGCACCACCCAGGTCGCCCGCAGCGCCGACGGCGGCCAGGCCCTGGTGGTCAACGGCGCCACGGTCTCCTTCGACGACCTCAAGGT
This sequence comes from Kitasatospora sp. NPDC057512, assembly GCF_042802135.1. Classification (NCBI taxonomy): domain Bacteria; kingdom Bacillati; phylum Actinomycetota; class Actinomycetes; order Kitasatosporales; family Streptomycetaceae; genus Kitasatospora; species Kitasatospora sp. NPDC057512. Next base: position 1,294 of record NZ_JBHVET010000065.1, on the reverse strand, counting down.
CACCGCGCTCGCCCCCGGCGGCCGGCTGCGCCCGGCCGGCGCGCCGCTGACCGTCTTCGCCCACCGCGGCGCCTCCTCCGCCGCCCCCGAGAACACCCTGCTCTCCGACGAGATCGCCCGCCGCGGCGGCGCCGAGTGGATCGAGAACGACGTCCAGCCCAGCAAGGACGGCGTCCCCTACGTCCTGCACGACGACACCGTCGACCGCACCACCAACGGCAAGGGCCGCATCCGCGACCTGACCGCCGCCCAGCTCGACACCCTGGACGCCGGCTCCTGGTTCGGCCCCGCCTACGCCGGCGCCCGCATCCCCACCCTGGCCGCCCAGTTGGAGGACCTGCGCACCCGCGGAGGCAGCCTGCTGCTGGAGATCAAGGGCCCGCACAGCCGCGACGAGGTCTCCCGGATCGTCAAGGAGGTGCGCGACCACGGCATGACCGGCCGGGTCCTCGTCCAGAGCTTCGAGGTCGACGCCCTGCGCCACACCCGCGAGCTGGCCCCCGAGCTGCCGCTCGGCCTGCTGCGCGGCGACCTCGACGCCGACCCGGTGGCGATCGCCAGGGACCTCGGCCTGTCCGCCTACAACCCGTCCGACGGCGGCCTCGCCGCGCGCCCGAACGTGGTGAAGGACCTGCACGCGGCCGGCGTCGCGGTCAACGTCTGGACGGTCGACTCGGCCACCCGCTGGAAGGCCCTGGACGCCGCCGGCGTCGACGGCGTCATCACCAACCGCCCTGCGGAGCTCGCCGGTTGGAACAGCGCCTGGCTCCAGGGCGGCGCCCCCGTCCAGCCCGCCGCGCCCACCGTGGCGATCACCTCCCCGGCCGCCGGCACCACCCTGGACCGCGCCGCGCGGCCGGTGGCCGCCGTCCAGTCCACCGGCGCCGACACCGTCCGCCTCACCCTGGACGGCAAGGAGCTGGCGCCCGGCACCGCCCTGGACACCACCGCCCTCCCGCTCGGCGAGCACACCCTGCGCGCCGAGGCCACCGGCCCCGGCGGCCGCGCCGAGACCACCACCGCGTTCACCGTCGCCGCCACCCCCACCGGCCTGGCCGCCCTGGTGCTCACCTCCGGCGCCGACCGCAACGCCGTCGCCACCCTGACCACGATGCTCGGCCAGGGCCAGTACCAGCCGCTCGCCGCCTGGGCCGAGAACCAGGCCGGCCGCGGCGTGGCCGGCGACCGGGCCGGCCTGATCGCCGCCGACGCCCGCGCCCTGGACACCGCCCCGCGCGGCTGACCGGCCCCCCGGCCCCGTACCGCCGGCCCCGTACCGTCCCAGCCCGTGGAC
>NZ_JBHVET010000064.1:0-19282 GCF_042802135.1 Kitasatospora sp. NPDC057512 | reverse complement strand
GTCGGCCCGACGGCCTGTACCAGACCCCCGGGGTGGACGTCCCGTACTGCTCCGTCTACGACACCAGCGGGCGCGAGAAGATGGGCGCGGACCACCAGCGCCGCATCATCGGCTACTTCACCGGCTGGCGCACCGGCAAGAACGGCGACGCCCCGTACCTGGCGACCGACATCCCCTGGGACAAGGTCACCCACCTCAACTACGCCTTCGGCCACGTCGGCGGCGACAACAAGCTCTCGGTCGGCACCGACGGCCCGACCAACGAGGCCACCGGGATCTCCTTCCCCGGCGTCCCCGGTGCCGAGCTGGACCCGAGCCTGCCGTACAAGGGCCACTTCAACCTGCTGACGAAGTTCAAGAAGCAGTACCCGAACGTCAAGACCCTGATCTCGGTGGGCGGTTGGACCGAGACCGGCGGCTACTTCGGGGACGACGGCAAGCGCGTCAACTCCGGCGGCTTCTACTCGATGACCGTCAACCCGGACGGCAGTGTCAACCAGGCCGGCATCGACACCTTCGCCGCCTCCTCGGTCGACTTCATCCGCAAGTACGGCTTCAACGGCGTCGACGTCGACTACGAGTACCCGACCTCGATGAAGGACGCCGGCAACCCGCTGGACTGGCAGCTCGCCAACGCCAAGCGCGGCTCGCTGGCCAAGGGTTACGCGGCGCTGATGAAGACCCTGCGCGAGAGCCTGGACAAGGCCGGCGCCGCCGACGGCAGGCACTACCTGCTGTCGGTCGCCGCCCCGTCCTCCGGCTACCTGCTGCGCGGCATGGAGACCTTCCAGGTGGCGAAGTACCTGGACTACGTCAACATCATGTCGTACGACCTGCACGGCGCCTGGAACAAGTACGTCGGCCCGAACGCCTCGCTGTACGACGACGGCAAGGACGGCGAGCTGGCCGCCGCCAACGTCTACGGCACCGGGCAGTACGGCGGCATCGGCTACCTGAACGCCGACTGGTCGTACCACTACTTCCGCGGCTCGATGCCCGGCGGCCGGATCAACGTCGGCCTGCCGTACTACACCCGCGGCTTCAAGAACGTGCAGGGCGGCACCAACGGCCTCTGGGGCACCGCCTCGGCGACCACCTGCCCGGCCGGCTCCGGTCTGACGGCCTGCGGTGACGGCGCGGTCGGCATCGACAACATCTGGAACGACAAGGACGACGCGGGCAAGGAGTCCCCGGCCGGGTCGAACCCGATGTGGCACGCCAAGAACCTGGAGAAGGGCATCCTGCCCGACTACCTGGCCAAGTACGGCGTCTCCGACACCGCGCTGCAGGGCACCTACACCCGCAACTACAGCTCCGCCCTGGTGGCGCCGTGGCTGTGGAACGACGCCAAGAAGGTGTTCCTCTCCACCGAGGACGAGCAGTCGGTGGGCGCCAAGGCGGACTACATCGTCAACCAGGGCGCCGGCGGCGCGATGATCTGGGAGCTCGCGGGCGACTACAAGTGGGACGCCGCCGCCAACGGCGGCAAGGGCGAGTACGTCCCCGGTTCGACGCTGACCTCGCTGATGTACGACAAGTTCAAGTCGGCGGCCCCGTACGGTGCGACCCGCTCGACGACCGCGCTGCCGCAGCAGACCCTGCCGATCGACGTGTCGTTCACCAACTTCGCGCTGGGCGACTCGAACTACCCGATCAACCCGAAGCTGCACATCGTCAACAACTCGACGCTGACCCTGCCGGGCGGCACCGAGTTCCAGTTCGACTACGGCAACTCGGCCCCGGGCAACGCCAAGGACCAGTCCGGCTTCGGCCTCCAGGTCATCAAGCAGGACAACCCGGGCCCGGGCAACGTGGGCGGCCTGAAGGGCACCTACAACCGGGTGTCGGTCAAGCTGCCGGGCTGGCAGTCGCTGGCGCCGGGCGCCTCGATCGACATGGACTTCGTCTACTACCTGCCGGTGTCCACGCCGTCGAACTGGACGGTCAACGTGGGCGGCACGCTGTACGGGATCAAGGGCGACCTGACCCGCGGCGCGGTGGACGGCGGCACGCCGACCCCGACCCCGACGCCGTCGCAGACGGCCACCCCGACGCCGACCCCCACGGGCACGCCGACCGGTACGCCGACGGCCACCCCGACCGGGACGCCGACCCCGACCGCGACCCCGACCTCGGGCACCTGCGCGGCCGCCCCGGCCTGGGACGCCGGCACCACCTACGCGACCCCCACCAAGGTCTCGTGGAAGGGGCACTACTACCAGAACAAGTGGTGGACCAAGGGCGACGACCCCGCGGCCAGCGGCTCGTGGGGCGTCTGGAGCGACCTCGGGACCTGCTGATCAGGGCGGTCCGCTGAGGTGAGGACGGCGGTGGCGGTGCACCCGGTCGGGGGGTGTGCCGCCACCGCTTCGTCGTTCCGGCCGTGCTTAGGCGCCGACCTTGAGGTCGCGCAGCAGCTTGGCGACGTGGCCGGTGGCCCGCACGTTGTAGAACGCGTGCTCGACCTTGCCGTGCTCGTCCACGACGATCGTGGAGCGGATCACGCCCAGGTACGTGCGGCCGTAGTTCTGCTTCTCGCCGAAGGCGCCGTACGCCTCCAGCACCTCCTTGTCCGGGTCGGACAGCAGGGTGACCTTGAGGTTCTCGGCCTCGCGGAACTTGCCGAGCTTCTCCGGCTTGTCCGGGGAGATGCCGATGACGTCGTAGCCGGCGTCGGCGAGGACCTCCAGGTTGTCGGTGAAGTCGCAGGCCTGCTTGGTGCAGCCGGGGGTCAGGGCGGCGGGGTAGAAGTAGACGATGACCTTGCGGCCCGCGTGGTCGGCGAGGGACACCTGGTTGCCGTCGGCGTCGGACAGGCTGAAGGCGGGCGCGGTGTCGCCGGGCTGGAGACGCTCACTCACGGTCGTACTCTCCTGGATGCTGGGACGGGCGGTCGTACCACGGCAAACTTACCTCCGATGGTGGGTGGGGCCGCGCGACCGTGTGCGGCAGCTGACACACTGGGTCAGTCGCACCGATCGCACGGATCGGACGGAACGACATCGGCGAGTGAATGGGGTGGCCCGAGTGGGCGAGGCGAGCACGCAGGACAAGTCGGCGCGGACGACCGCCCAGATCGAGGCGGACATCGAGCGGACGCGTGACCGGCTGGCGTCGACCCTGGACGAGCTGGCCGTCCGCGTCCACCCGAGCACGGTCTCCGCCCAGGTCAAGGCCAAGGCGGTGGCCGCCGTCGAGGAGAAGACCGCCCGGGCGTACGTGGCCGCCAGCGGCGTGGTGGAGAAGGTCCGGGCGCAGTTCGTGGACGAGCAGGGGCAGCCGCGCCGCGAGCGGATCGTCCCGGCCGCGCTGGTCGGCGTGGGCCTGGTGCTGCTGGTCGCCTCGGCGCGCAAGCGCCGCAAGGGCTGAGCGCAGCGCGGGACGGAGGGGCCGGGCGCGACGGGTGCCCGGCCTTCCGCATGCCCAGGCCTTCCGCATACCGGGCCAGCGTCACGCCCCGCGCCCGGGGGAGGTACCTTCGGGACCGTGAGTACGAACCACGAACCGACCCGTTCCGACGACGCGCAGGAGCCCGCCCGCCACGACCGGCTCGGCGAGAAGCTGCCGATCCGGATGCTGCACGACCGCGTGCTGGTGCGGATCGAGGGCAGTGAGGGCGAGCGCCGCTCGACCGGCGGCATCCTGATCCCGGCCACGGCGGAGCTGTCCAAGCGCTGCACCTGGGCGGAGGCCGTCGCGGTGGGCCAGAGCGTGCGCTCGGTGGAGCCCGGCGACCGGGTGCTGTACGACCCGGAGGACAAGCTGGAGGTCGAGGTCCGCGGCGCCACCTACGTGCTGCTGCGCGAGCGCGACCTGCACGCCGTCGCCGCCACCCGCTTCGGCGACACGGAGGGCTCGACCGGGCTGTACCTGTGACGGTCTGATCCGCCTCGTACCCCGTGGTGCCCCCGACTCCGGTCGGGGGCACCGTGCTTTCGCGGCGGGAGCCCGCGACACGGGGTTCCTCCGCGGGCCCCGGCGCGGGGATCGGGGGCGCTGTCGGTGGTGCGCGCTAGGGTCCCGGCATGAGTGTGCCGGTGATCGGGGACGGGGAGCGTCGGGCCAGGCTGGGGCGGCGTCAGCTGCTGGTGCCGTCGGTGCGGGCGGCGCGGGTGGAGGACGTGGCCGACGCGGTGGTCGGGCTGCACGCGACGGACGCGGCCACGGTGTACCTGTCGGCCTGCGCGCGGCTGGCGGAGCCCTCGGCGGCGGAGGTGGACCGGGCGCTGTACGAGGACGTCTCGCTGGTGAAGCTGCTGTCGATGCGGCGGACGATCTTCGCGGTGACGGAGGGCCTGGCCCCGTACGTGAGTTCGGCGGCGGCACGGGCGATCGCGGCGAAGGAGCGGGCGACGCTGCTGAAGCACCTGCGGGACCACGCCGAGGGCTGGGACGAGGCCCGGCTGGCGGAGGCGGAGCGCGAGGTGCTGGCCGCGCTGGCCGGGCGCGGCGAGGCGACGACCAAGGAACTCTCCGAGGACGTACCGCAGTTGCGCGAGACGATGCTGATGTCGGCGGGCAAGGCGTACGAGGCGCGGCAGAGCGTGGGCAGTCGGCTGCTGCGGCTGCTGGCCTCGGACGGGCACGTGCGCCGCTGCCGTCCGCGCGGGTCGTGGCTGAGCAGCAGCTACCCGTGGGCGCTGGTGCCGCAGTGGCCGGAGGTGCCGGTGCGGGAGGCGAAGGCCGAGGTGGTGCGGCGCTGGCTGGCGGCGTACGGGCCGGCGACGGTCGAGGACGTGAAGTGGTGGACGGGCTGGACGCTGGGGGACGTCCGCCGGGCGCTGGCCGATCTCGGGGCGCTGGACGTGGCGTTGGCCGACGGGGCGCCCGCCCTGGTGCTGCCGGGGGACGAGGGGCCGGCGGCCGAGCCGGAGCCGTGGGCGGCGCTGCTGCCCGCGCTGGACCCGGCGGTGATGGGCTGGCGCGGGCGGGACTGGTACCTGCGGCCGGAGGACGTGCCGGCGCTGTTCGACCGGGCGGGCAACGCCGGGCCGACGGTGTGGTGGTGCGGCGAGGTGGTGGGCGGCTGGACGCAGCGCGCGGACGGCGAGGTGGTGTGGCGGCTGTTCCGGGGGGTCGGGGCGGAGGCGGAGCGGGCGGTCGCGGCGGAGGCGGAGCGCTTGGCGGGCTGGCTGGGCGAGGTGCGGGTGACGCCGCGGTTCCGCACCCCGCTGGAGAAGGAGCTCAGGGGCTGACCGGGAGCTGATCAGGGACTCAGGGCGTCGGGGGCGGCGGCGCCGGGTGGCTCGCGGGGCCGCCGGTGGCGCTGGGCAGGGCGGTGGGGCGGGTCGGCTGGACCAGGGTGGGCTTCGGGGTGGGGCTGGGCTGCTCCGGGTCCGTGGTCGTCGGCCTGGTGGCCTGCGGGCTGGGGGTGTTGGGGCCGGTGGGGGGCTGGCCGGTGGCGGCGGGGGCGCTGGGCGTGTGGCCGGCGGGCGTGCCGGGGGCCGGGTCGGTGGTGGCGGGTCCGCCGCCGGTGGCCGGGGCGGTGGTCGGGGTGGTGGCGCTGGGGCTGGCGCCGGCGGTCACGCCGGGCCAGGGGGTGGCGGTGGTGGCGCCGTGTCCGGTCCGGAGGTCGAAGTCCTGGGTGGGGGTGCCGTCGAGGGCGGCGGCGGTGTAGGCGGTCCAGATCCGGGTGGGGAAGGCGCCGCCGTTGATCCGGCTGAGTCCGGCGGTGCCGGCCAGCGGTTCCTTGGCGTGGGTCTTCGGGTTCTCCCGGAACAGGCCTACGGTGGTGGCGAGTTCGGGGGTGTAGCCGGCGAACCAGGCGGAGAGGTTGGAGTCGGTGGTGCCGGTCTTGCCGGCGGCCGGGCGGCCGAGGTCGAGGGCGGCGGCGCCGGTGCCGCGCGGGCTGATGACGTCGCGCAGCACGTCGGTGACGGAGTCGGCGATCTCGCGGTCGAGGGCGTCGGTGGGGTTGTGTTCGGGCATCCTGGGGACGTCGACGGCGCCGCCGGGGTTGACGCGTTCGAGTTTGAGGACGGACCAGGGGGTGTGCGCCTGGCCGTGGTCGGCGAGGGTGGCGTAGGCGCCGGCCAGGTCGAGGGCGCTGGGGGTGGCGGTGCCGAGGGTCATCGAGGTGTTGGCCGGGTCCATGCCGCGGACGCTGTCGGGGATGCCGAGTTTGACGGCGGTCTCCCGGACGCGGGCGAGTCCGGCGTCCACGCCCTCCTGCGCGTACACGGAGTTGACGGACTTCACCATGGCGTAGCGCAGGGTGATGCTGCCGTAGTCGACGCCGTCCTCGTTGGGCGGGGCGTAGGGGGTGGGGCCGCCGGTGACGGGGCGTTCGCTGGTGCCGTCGTAGCGCGACTCGGTGGTGATCGGGTGGCCGTCGAGGTCGTGCTGGGCGACCAGACCGGCGGCGAGGTCGATGGGTTTGAAGGTGGAGCCGATCTGGTTGTCCTGGCGCAGCGCGTCGTTGTAGGGCTGCTTGGCGTAGTCGGGGCCGCCGTAGACGGCGACGACGCGGCCGGTGGCGGGTTCGACGGAGGCGCCGGCGACCCGGACGTCGGTGTCGGTGGCGGGGCGGGCCTGGGGGTCGAGTTCGCCGGTGAGCTGTTCCTGGACGGCCTTGGCGAAGGCGTCCTGCCGGGGCTTGTCGAAGGTGGTGGTGATGCGCCAGCCGCCGGCCTTGAGGGTGGCGGCGTCGATGGTGCCGGAGGAGACGAGGTAGTCGTCGGCGACGCCGACCAGGTAGCCGGCCTGGCCGGCGAGGCCGGTGGCGGGCTGGGGGTCGATCGGGTCGGGGAAGGTGGTGGCGGCGCGGTCGGCGGGGGTGAGGAAGCCGAGTTGGACCATGCCGTCGAGGGCGTAGTTCCAGCGGGCGAGGGCCTTCTCGCGGTTGGCGGGGGTGGCGGTCCTGACGTCGTAGAGGCTGGGGGCCTGGAGCAGGGAGGCGAGGTAGGCGCCCTGGCCGACGGTGAGTTGGGAGACGTCGACGCCGTAGTAGGCGTGGGCGGCGCTCTGGATGCCGTAGGCGCCGCGGCCGAAGTAGCTGCTGTTGAGGTAGCCGGCGAGGATCTCGCGCTTGTCGCGCTGCTGGTCGACCTTGAGGGCGATGAGCAGTTCGCGGCCCTTGCGCTCGATGGTCCGGTCCTGGGTGAGGTAGTAGTTCTTGACGTACTGCTGGGTGATGGTGGAGCCGCCCTGCATGCCCTTGCCGAGCAGGGTGTTCCAGCCGGCCCGGAGCATGCCCTTCAGGTCGACGCCGCGGTTCTGGTAGAAGGTGCGGTCCTCGGCGGAGACGACGGCCTGCTGGGTCGGGAGCGGGATCTGGTCGATGGTGACGTCGGTGCGGTTGACGGCGCCGGTGCGGGCGATCTCGGTGGTGCCGTCGGCGTAGAGGTAGATGTTGTTCTGGGCGACGGCGTGGGCGTTGGGGTCGGGCACCGGGACGATGACGTAGAGCACGGCGAAGCCGCCGGCGGCGAGCAGGAGCAGCGCGGTGAGGGTGCCGAGGGTGATCCGCCAGGTGGGCAGGAGCCGGCGCCAGAGCGGGAGGGCGCGGCGGGCCTCGCGGCGGGCGGCCCGTTTGGCCTGGCGGCGGGTGCTCAAGGTCATGCCGAGATTATCTGCTATTTGACGTCGGCTCAGGTGGGAAAAACCGGGTGCGGGTGGTGCGGCCCGGAGGTACGGTGAAAGGTGAAAACCGCATAGCGCACCGACTTTCGGCGCACTGGCCTTCCGGTGCGCCGGCTTCCCGGCGCATCGACTTCCGCAGCTCCGCCCGCCAGGCCCGGCACCCCCCGGGTACGGCCGGTCGGAGCCGCTGGGGCGTGCGCGGAGGTCGAGGGGCGCCTCCCTCTGCCCACATTTGTCGACAAGGAGACAATATGCTCTACGCCGCCGTCGCCCGCGGCGCCTTCCGCCGCTACTCCACCTACCGGGCCGCCACCGTGGCCGGCACCTTCACCAACACCGTCTTCGGCATCATCCTGGCCTCCTCCTTCCTCGCCCTCTGGCAGGCCCGCCCCGGCCTCGGCGGCTACGACCAGAGCCAGGCCGTCACGTACATCTGGGTCAGCCAGAGCCTGCTGGTCACCGTCGCGGTGTGGGGCGGCGGCTTCCAGGACGACCTCCAGGACCGCTTCCGCAGCGGCGACATCGCCGTCGACCTCTACCGCCCGGTCGACTTCCAGGGCTGGTGGCTGGCCTCCGACCTCGGCCGGGCCGGCTTCCAGGCGCTGGTGCGCGGCACCGTGCCGATGCTGATCGGCGCGCTGGTGTTCCGCATCCGGCTGCCCGAACACCCGCTGACCTGGGCGTTCTTCCTGCTCTCGGCGCTGCTCGCGGTGGTCGTCAGCTTCGGGCTGCGGTTCCTGGTCTCGATCACCGGCTTCTGGCTGCACGACTCGGAGGGGGTGCGCTCGGTGATGCTGGTGGTCTCGATGTTCTTCTCCGGGATGCTGCTGCCGGTCGCGCTGTTCCCCGGTTGGCTCGGCGAACTCGGCCGGGTGCTGCCCTGGTCGGCGCTGGTGAACGTCCCCACCGACGTCTTCCTGGAGCGGACCGGCGGCACCGCCCTGCTCGGGGCGCTCGGCTTCCAGCTCGGCTGGGCGGCGGTGCTGCTCGCCGCCGGGCGGGGCGCCCAGTGGCTGGCCACCCGCAAGGTGGTGGTGCAGGGTGGCTGAGCAGCTCGTACGGGAGTCCTCCGGGCCCCGCGACTCCCTCGGGCACCGGGAGTCCTTCGGGCCCCGCGAACCCCTCGGGCCCCGCGCCGCCTGGGCGCTGCGCTCCTGGTGGCTCTGCGCCCGGATGTGGATGCGCTCGATGATGGCCTACCGGGCGTCCTTCGCTCTGAACCTGGTGGCCAGCCTGGTCACCCACTCCCTCGACTTCGTGGTGCTGGTGATCATGTTCCGGCACACCGACCGGCTCGGCGGCTGGAGCCTGCCGGAGACCGCCTTCCTGTACGCCACCGCGACCTTCTCGCTCGGCGCCGCCAACCTGCTGGTCGGCTCGGCCGAGGGCCTGGGCGCGCGGATCAGGAGCGGCTCGCTGGACACCATGCTGATCCGGCCCGCGCCCGCGCTCTCCCAGCTGTGCGCGGAACGCTTCACGCTGCGCCGGCTCGGCCGCCCGCTCCAGGCCGTCGCCGTGCTGGTCTGGTCGCTGACCGCCCTGGACGTGCACTGGACCTGGGACCGGGTGCTGCTGGTGCCCGTCCTGCTGCTCTGCGGCACCGTCATCTTCGGCGCGGTCTACGTCGGCGGCGCCACCGTCCAGTTCTGGTGGGGCGAGTCCAAGGAGATCCAGAACTCCTTCACCTACGGCGGCGCGACCCTGCTGCACTACCCGCCGACGATCTTCGCCAAGGAGCTGGTCGCCGGAGTGGTCTTCGGCGTCCCGCTGGCCTTCGTCAACTGGCTGCCCACGCTGCGCATCCTCGACCGGCCCGACCCGCTCGGCCTGCCCACCGCCTTCCAGTTCGCCTCCCCGGTGGCCGCCGCGGTCTGCGTCCTCGCCGCCGGACTCGCCTGGCGGGCCGGGCTGCGCGCCTACCGCGGCACCGGCAGCTGAACCCCCCGCTTCGCTTCGTGAGGAACCCCATGGCACTGATCGAACTCCAGGACGTCCACCGCAGCTTCACCGTACGGACCCGCACCGGCCGGTTCAGCCGGGCCAGGCGCGAGGTCCGCGCGGTGGACGGGCTCAGCTTCACCGTCGAGGCCGGCGAGTGCGTCGGCTACATCGGGCCCAACGGGGCCGGCAAGTCCACCACCATCAAGATGCTCACCGGCATCCTCGTCCCCAGCTCCGGACGGCTGCGGGTGGCCGGGGTCGACCCGGCCCGGGAGCGCGTCGCGCTGGCCCGCCGGATCGGCGTCGTCTTCGGCCAGCGCACCACCCTCTGGTGGGACCTGCCGCTGCGCGACTCCTTCGAGCTCGCCCGCCGGATCTACCGGATCCCCGACGCCCGGTACCGGGAGAACCTCGACCGCTGCGTCGAACTGCTCGACCTCGGCGGGCTGCTGGACACCCCGGTGCGCCAGCTCTCGCTCGGCCAGCGGATGCGCGGCGACCTCGCGGCGGCGCTGCTGCACGACCCCCGGGTGCTCTACCTGGACGAGCCGACCATCGGCCTGGACGTGGTCAGCAAGGGCCGGGTGCGCGAGTTCCTGCGCGAGGTCAACCGGGACCGGGGCACCACCGTGCTGCTCACCACCCACGACCTGACCGACATCGAGCAGCTCTGCGGCCGGGTGATGGTGATCGACCACGGCCGGGTGGTGTACGACGGCGGGCTGGAGGGCCTGCACGCCACCGGCCGCAGCGAGCGGACGCTGGTGGTGGACCTCGCGCAGGAACTCGGGCACCCGGTCGAGGTGCCCGGGGCCCGGGTCACCAGGGTCGAGGGGCCGCGCCAGTGGCTGGCGTTCCCGGCCCAGGAGAGCGCCGCGCCGATCGTGGCGGCGGTCGCCGCGCGCTACCCGCTGGTGGACCTGTCGGTGCGCGAGCCGGCCATCGAGGACGTGATCGCCCGGATGTACGCGGAGGTCGCGATCGGCTGACGGTCCTCGGGGGCGCCCTCCCGGTCCTCGCTCACCCGCGCGACGGCCGGGGGCGCGTTCGGTTCCGCGTCACCGGTGTGGGTGATCATCGTGACCCCCGGCCCCCACTGCGAGTTGACCCGGCATCACTCGCCGATGTCCGGAACCGGAGGCCCGCCACCCGATGGCCGTACCCGACGTGACCGTGGTGGTCGCGGTCTACAACACCATGCCGTACCTCACCGCCTGCCTGGACTCGCTGGTCGGGCAGTCCCTGGCGCCGGGGCGGCTGGAGGTGGTGGCGGTGGACGACGGCTCCACGGACGGCGGCGGGGAGCTGCTGGACGAGTACGCCGCCCGCCACCCCGGACTGTTCACGGTGGTGCACCAGTCCAACTCGGGCGGCCCGGCGGGCCCGACCAACCGCGGCCTGGAGCTGGCCCGCGGCCGCTACGTGCTGTTCCTCGGCGCGGACGACTGGCTCGGCGAGGAGGCGCTGGAGCGGCTGGTCACGGCCGCCGACGCCTGGGGCTCGGACGTGGTCGTGCCCAAGCAGGTCGGGGTGAACGGGCGGCTGGTGCCGCAGGGGATCTTCCACGCCGACGCCGAGTCGGTGGGCTTCGCCGACTCCGCGCTGGCCTGGGCGCTGGCCGACACCAAGCTGTTCCGGCTCGACCACGTCCGGCGCCACGGGCTGCGCCGCGACGAGGGGTTGAAGGTCTTCTCGGACCAGCCGTTCACCCTGGAGGCCTGCCTGCGGGCGGCCAGGGTGTCCGTCCTCGCCTCCTACGACTGCTACTTCCTGGTGCTGCGCGAGGACCGGGGCAACGTCACCGAGCGGGCCGGGGTGCTGGACCGGCTGCGCGGGATCGCCGCGCTGCAGCAGGTGGCCGTCGAACTGGCCGAGCCGGGCGAGGAGTTGGACGCCATCCGGGCCCGCAGCTTCGGCTGGGACGTGCCGCGGCTGCTGCGGGAGGGCTTCCTGCTGCTGACCGCGGACACGCAGGAGCGGGTGTGCGTCGAGACCGCCCGGCTGGTCGAGCGGTTCGGCGCCCGCGAGGTGTACCACCGGCTGCCGGTCGCCGAGCGGGTGCGGCTCGAACTCGCGTGCGCGGTACGGCCGGAGGCGCTGCGCGACCAGGTCCGCTACGAGGCGGCGCACGGCGATCCGCCGGTGGTGGTGGACGGGCGGCGGCAGTACGCGGGCTACCCGGCGTTCCGGGACGCCCGGCTCGGCCTGCCGGACGAGCTGTTCCTGCTGCGCGAGGAGGCGGCGGCGGAGGCGGAGGTCGAGGCGGCCGCCCGGCCGCTGGACCTGGCGCGGCAGCTGTGGCGCGGGCTCGTCCCGGAGCAGGTGCGGCGCGGGCTGCGGAGGAACCCGGCGTGGCGCCGGCTGGCCGACTCGGTGAACGGAGGACGGGGATGAGCCTGGACGTCTGCGTGGTCGGGCTGGGCAAGCTGGGCCTGCCACTGGCGGTGCAGTTCGCGCTGAAGGGCCACCGGGTGACCGGCGCGGACATCGCGCCGGGCGTGGTGGACAGCGTCAACCGGGGCGTGCCGCCGTTCCCCCGGGAGGCGGGCCTGGACCAGGCGCTCAAGCGGGTCGTCGCCGAGGGCCTGCTGCGGGCCACCACCGACACCACGGCCGCGGTCGCCCGGGCCGAGGCCGTGGTCGTGGTCGTCCCGTTGGTCACCGCCGCCGACGGCAGCCCGGACTTCGCCCTGCTGGACGCGGCCACCGACGCCGTCGCGGCCGGGCTGCGCCGGGGCACCCTGGTCAGCTACGAGACGACCCTGCCGGTCGGCACCACCAGGGAGCGCTGGGCGCCGCGGCTGTCGGCCCGGTCGGGGCTCGCGGCCGGGACGGACTTCGCGCTGGTGTTCAGCCCGGAGCGGGTCCGCACCGGACGGGTCTTCGCCGACCTGCGGCGCTACCCCAAGCTGGTCGGCGGCCTGGACGCCTCCTCCACCCGGCGCGGCGCCGAGTTCTACCGGGCGGTGCTGGACTTCGACCCGCGCCCGGACCTGCCCCGCCCCAACGGCGTCTGGGAGCTGGCCTCGGTGGAGGCGGCCGAGTTCAGCAAGCTCGCCGAGACCACGTACCGGGACGTGAACATCGCGCTGGCCAACCAGTTCGCCCGCTACGCGGACGAGGTCGGGGTGGACTTCGCGGAGATCGCCGACGCCTGCAACTCGCAGCCGTACAGCCACCTGCACCGGCCGGGCATCGCGGTCGGCGGGCACTGCATCCCGGTGTACCCGCGGCTGTACCTGTGGAACGACCCGGGGGCGACGGTGGTCCGGGCGGCGCGCGAGGCCAACCTGGCGGTGCCGGGGTACGCGGTGGGCGTGCTGGCGGGCGCGGTGCCGGGCGGGATCGCCGGGCAGGGCGTGCTGGTGCTCGGCGCCTCGTACCGGGGCGGGGTCAAGGAGACGGCGTACTCCGGGGTGTTCCCGCTGGTCGAGGCGGTGCGGTCGGCGGGCGCGCGGCCGTACGTCAGCGACCCGCTGTACGAGGCGGAGGAGTTGGCGGCGCTCGGGCTGCCGCCGTACGGCGGGGAGCCGGTGGTGGCGGCGGTGCTGCAGGCGGACCACCCGGAGTACCGGGACCTGGCGCCGGTGGACCTGCCGGGGGTGCGGGTGCTGCTGGACGGGCGGCGGTGCACGGACCCGAAGCGCTGGGCGGGCGCGGAGGTCCGGCGGATGGTGCTGGGCGGGGAGTGAGGCCCTGTCCCACCCGGCGCGTGAGGGCCCCCGGGGCGTGTGATCGCGATGCGCGCCCCCGTCCGCGCCGGGCAACGGGCAGACTGGCGGGGTGAGTGACGATGCCTTCAGCGGGACCGGCCACGGAGTCCGGTTCACCGCGGCCGACGAGGAGAAGAGACGCGGCGTCCGCCGGATGAAGACCATCGCGACCGGCCTGCTGGCCTTCGCGACCCTGGTCTTCGCCCTGGCCACCTGGGCCAGGGCGGCCGGCGCCGGCCCCTGGGCGGGGTACGTGGCGGCCGCCGCCGAAGCGGGCATGGTCGGCGCGCTGGCCGACTGGTTCGCGGTGACCGCGCTGTTCCGCCGGCCGTTCGGCCTGCCGATCCCGCACACCGCGATCATCCCGACCAAGAAGGACGCCTTCGGCCGCTCGCTCGGCGACTTCGTCGGCGAGAACTTCCTCTCCGGCCACGTGGTCCGCGGCCGCCTGGCGGCGCTCGGCATCGGCCGCCGGCTGGGCGAGTGGCTCGCCGCGCCGGGCAGCGCCGAGCGGGTCACCAAGGAGGCCTCGGCGGCGCTGCGCGGGCTGCTCGCGGTGCTCCGCGACGACGACGTGCGGGCGGTGGTCGCCGAGGCGGTGACCAGGCGGGCCGCGGCCACCTCGGTGGCCGAGCCGATGGGCCGGATGCTCGGCAAGGTGGTCGCGGACGGCGGGCACCACGGGGTGGTGGACCTGGTCGCCGTCCGGGCGCACGGCTGGCTGACCACCAACCACGAGGAGGTGGTCCGGAAGGTCACCCAGAAGACCCCGGGCTGGACGCCGAAGTTCATCGACCACCAGGTCGGCGAGCGGGTCTACAAGGAGCTGATGCGCTTCGTCACCGAGATCAGGGACGACCCGGACCACCCGGCCCGCGGCGCGATCGACAACTTCCTCGCCGACTTCGCGACCGAGCTGCAGACCGACCCGGAGACCATCGCCCGGGTCGAGCGGGCCAAGGGCGAGCTGCTCGCCCGCCCCGAGGTGCAGGACCTGATCAACTCCACCTGGGCGGCCGTGCGCACCCTGGTGATGGGCGCGGCCGAGGACGAGGACAGCGAACTGCGCCGGCGAATCCGCGACGGCGTGCGCGGCTTCGGCGAGCGCCTGGCCACCGAGCCCAAGCTCCAGGCCAAGGTGGACGGCTGGCTCCAGGACGCCGCCCAGTACCTGGTCGACACCTACCGCACCGAGATCACCTCGCTGATCTCCGAGACGGTGGCGGGCTGGGACGCCGACGACGCCTCCCGCAAGATCGAGGCCAACGTCGGTCGCGACCTCCAGTTCATCCGGATCAACGGCACCGTGGTCGGCGCCCTGGCCGGGCTGCTGATCCACACCGCGGCGGTCGCGCTCGGGGGGTGATCCGGGGACGGCGGTCCCGGCGTGGGCCTATCCTGGGCCGAACTTCGCGATACGCGCGTAGAGGCACGGAGAAGGAAGAAGGGAACCACCGTGGTCCAGCCGGACGGAAGTCGGATCGTCCCCCACACCAGCCCGATCGGCTCCACCGACCGGAGCATCGAGGCGTTCATCGCCGGGATGCCCAAGGCGGAGCTGCACGTCCACCACGTCGGCTCGGCCTCGCCGCGCGTCGTCGCGGAGCTGGCCGCCCGGCACGCCGGGAACTCCAAGGTGCCGACCGACCCGGCGGCGCTCGCCGAGTACTTCACCTTCACCGACTTCGCGCACTTCATCGAGGTCTACCTGAGCGTGGTGGACCTGGTCCGGGACGCCGAGGACGTCCGCGCGCTCACCTACGGGGTGGCCGAGGACATGGCCCGGCAGAACATCCGGTACGCCGAGCTGACCATCACCCCGTACTCCTCGGTCCGCCGGGGCATCCCCGAGGTCGCCTTCATGGAGGCGATCGAGGACGCCCGGCTGCGCGCCGAGAAGGAGCTCGGCGTGGTGCTGCGCTGGTGCTTCGACATCCCGGGCGAGGCCGGTCTCGAGTCCGCCGAGGTGACCGCCCGGCTGGCCACCGAGCTGGGCCCCGAGGGCCTGGTCAGCTTCGGCCTGGGCGGCCCGGAGATCGGCGTGCCGCGCCCGCAGTTCAAGCCGTACTTCGACCGGGCCCGGGCGGCCGGCCTGCACAGCGTGCCGCACGCGGGCGAGACCACCGGGCCGGAGACGGTCTGGGACGCGATCCGGGTGCTCGGCGCCGAGCGCATCGGGCACGGCACCCAGGCGGTGAAGGACCCGGCGCTGCTCGACCACCTGGGCGAGCACCGCATCCCGCTGGAGGTCTGCCCGACCTCCAACATCGCCACCCGGGCCGTGGAGCGGATCGAGGACCACCCGATCAAGCGGATGGTGGAGGCCGGACTGCTGGTGACGGTCAACAGCGACGACCCGCCGATGTTCGGTACCGACCTCAACACCGAGTACGCGGTGGCGGCGCGGCTGCTGGGCCTGGACGAGGCCGGGGTGGCGGGGCTGGCCCGCAACGCCGTCGAGGCCTCCTTCCTGGACCGGGCGGGCAAGACCCGGCTGGCCGGGGAGATCGACGCCTACCTCGCCGGCTGGCGCCAGGCCTGACCCTCCCGCTGACGCGTTTCCCCTGGTGAACCGCCCCGTCGACCCCCTGAGCCCCGGGGGTCGGCGGGGCGGTTCCGTTCTCCGGTGCCGGGCGGTGCCACCTCCGTTCGGGTGATGGTGCCACAGTGGCGCCATTAATGCTCGACATGGCGCCATCGCTGTGCCATGCTTACGGCCATGGACCTCACGCCATATGTGGAAAACCTCCGGAACGAGCTCGCGGTGGCCGCCGCCACCGGTGGGGACGAAGCCCGCGCGCTGGCCGAGCGGCTGACGCTCCCGCTGGAGTCGGCCGTGCGGCTCACCCTGCTCAACGCGCTGTCGGCGGCCATGGGCGAAGTCACCCGCGACCTCGCCCCCGGCTCGGTGGACGTGCGCCTGCGCGGACTCGACCCGGAGTTCGTGGTGACGGCGCCGCCCGGATCGGACGCCTTCCACGGCGACATGGCGCCACCGTCGGCGCCGGTGGCACCAGTCGTGCCGCCCGTGGTGGCACCGGTGGCACCTTCGGTGGTGCCGGAGTCGGACGAGACGGGCACCGCCCGGATCAACCTCCGGCTGCCCGCCCACCTCAAGGCCCGGGCGGAGGAGGCCGCCGTCGAGGCCGGCCTCTCGCTCAACGCCTGGCTGGTCCGGGCCCTGGCCGGCGCCCTGGAGGGCGGTGAGCCGGCCCGCCGGCCGGTGGCCGACCCGGGCAGCCGGGTCGCCCGCAGCATCGGCGGCCAGGGTTTCACCGGCTGGGTCCACTGACGGCTCCGCAGCGCCCGCAGCACCTCCCGCACCACCTTCTGCACCTTCGACGTCACCCCCGCTCCGACCAGCGGGAACACCCACACGAGTCAAGAGGACGGGACAGCCATGCCTACGTACGAGACCGACGGACCGATCTCCGCCATCCTCGAGTTCGACATCGGCTCGGTCTGGATCAAGGCGAGCAAGCGCACCGACGCCGTGGTCGAGGTCCGGCCCGCCAACCCGGCCAAGGAGGCGGACGTCAAGGCCGCCGAGCAGACCCAGGTCGACTTCTCCGGGGGCAGGCTCGGCATCAAGGCCCCCAAGCAGCGCTCCGTCTTCAGCGGCAAGAAGGGCGCGGTCGAGGTCCTGGTCGAGCTGCCGGTCGGCTCCGAGGTCCACAGCGAGTCCCCGATGGCCGAGTTCGTCACCGAGGGGCCGCTCGGCGCCTGCCGGCTGAAGACCTCGCTCGGCCGGATCCAGGTCGAGCACGCCGACAGCGCCCGGCTCGACAGCGGCTTCGGGGACATCCGGCTCGGCGGGACGGCCTGGGACGCCGAGGTCTCCGGAGCCGGCCGGATCGAGATCGGCTCCGTCGGCGGCCGGCTGACGGTCAAGAACAGCAGCGGCGACACCGAGATCGAGGAGGTCCGCGGCGAGCTGCACGCCAACGCCTCCAACGGGCGGATCCACGTCGGCCAGGCCGAGGGGAACGTGACCGCCAAGTCGGCGCACGGCCACATCCGGGTCGGCCGGGTGGTCCGCGGCCAGGTCACCCTGCAGACCAGCGTGGGGGACGTGGAGGTCGGCATCGCGGAGGGCACCGCGGCCTGGCTCGACGTGCACAGCAAGGTCGGCGGCGTCCGCAACGACCTCGGCCCCACCAAGGGCCCGGGCGACGCGGTGGAGACGGTCGAGGTCCGCGGCCGCACCCAGGTCGGCAACGTCATCGTCCGGAGGGCGTGATGGCGGCGACCGCGGCGGTCCCGGCGACCGCGACCGTCCGTTCGCTCCCGGCGGTCTCGGCGACCGGACTCACCAAGTCCTACGGGGACAAGGCGGTCCTGCGGGGCATCGACCTGGAGATCCCGGCGGGCAGCGTGTTCGCCCTGCTCGGGCCCAACGGCGCCGGCAAGACCACCACCGTGCAGATCCTCTCCACCCTGATCCCCGCCGACGGCGGCTCGGCCCGGGTGGCCGGGCACGACGTGGAGCGCGAGGCCGACGGGGTGCGGAAGGCGATCGGGGTGACGGGCCAGTTCTCCGCGGTGGACAACCTGCTCACCGCCGAGGAGAACCTGCTGCTGATGGCCGACCTCAACCACCTCCGCCGTCGGGAGGGGCGGAGGCGGGCCGAGGAGCTGCTGCGGCGCTTCGACCTCACCGAGGCCTCGCGGAAGGCCGTCACCACCTTCTCCGGCGGCATGCGGCGCAAGCTCGACCTCGCGATGACGCTCGTCGGGGACCCGAAGGTGATCTTCCTGGACGAGCCGACCACCGGGCTGGACCCGCGCAGCCGGCGCACCACGTGGGAGATCATCCGGAGCCTGGTCGCCGACCAGGGGGTGACGATCTTCCTCACCACCCAGTACCTGGAGGAGGCCGACCAACTCGCCGACCGGATAGCCGTCCTGGACGGCGGCCGGATCGTCGCCGAGGGCACGGCCGAGGAGCTGAAGCGGTACGCCCCCGGCGGGCGGATCCGGCTCCAGTTCACGGACGCCGGCTCGCTGGCCACCGCCGCCGCCCTGTTCCCGTACGCCACGGCCGACACCGAGGCGCTGCGGCTGGAGATCCCGGGGGACAACTCCGTCCTCACCGTGAAGGCCGTGCTGGACGCCCTCGACAACGCGTCCGTGCAGGCCGAGTCGCTGGTCGTGGAGACGGCCGACCTGGACGACGTGTTCCTTCAACTGACCGGGGAGGGCACGCGATGACCACGGCCACGCGTACGGCCACCAGTACGGCCGGCTACGCGCTCGGCGACTCGCTGACCATGCTGCGCCGCAACCTCAAGCACGCGCTGCGGTACCCGTCCCTGACCTTCGCGGTCGTGGTGATGCCGGTCATGATGCTGTTGCTCTTCAACTACGCCTACGGCAGCACGCTGGGCGCCGGCATCGGCGGCGGCCACTACATCGACTACGTCACGCCCGGCATCGTGCTGATGGCGGCCACGTCCGGGTCGCTGGTCACCGCGATCGGCATCTGCACCGACATGACCGAGGGCATCGTCAACCGCTTCCGCACGATGGCCATCTCGCGCTCCGCCTTCCTGGCGGGGCACGTGGTCGGCAGCGTCATCCAGACCATGATCGGGCTGGTTCTGGTGGTCGGCACGGCCCTCGCGATGGGCTTCCGGCCCAACGCCGGACCAGTGGAGTGGCTGGCCGCGGCAGGGCTGCTGCTCTTCCTCACCATCGCCCTGACCTGGATATCGGCCGGCATCGGCCTGGTGGCCAAGACGGTCGAGAGCGCCAGCAACATGCCGATGCCGCTGCAGTTCCTGCCCTTCATCGGCAGCGCCATCGTGCCGACCGACTCCATGCCCACGGCGCTGCGCTGGTTCGCCGAGTACCAGCCCTTCACCCCCATGATCGAGACCCTGCGCGGGCTGCTGCTGGGCACCGGGATCGGCACCAGCGCCTGGAGCGCCCTCGCCTGGTGCACCGCGCTGACGCTGGTCGGCTACTTCTGGTCGCGGAGCGTCTTCTACCGGCGGTGACGGGGGTACGGCCGGTGGGGCGGGTGACCAGGACCAGGCGGCCCGGAC
>NZ_JBHVET010000063.1:0-19548 GCF_042802135.1 Kitasatospora sp. NPDC057512 | reverse complement strand
CTCCAGGAAAGGGCGCCACGGTTCCCGGCGCTTGGGCGGGCGCCCCCACCCAGGGCCGCCCGGCCTCGCACCTCCGACCCCCATCGGGGGTGCGACAGTGCCCCCACAGCCATCCCCCACGGTTGGGTGCGGCGGGCACGTTCACCATGGTGCGCGATCTCCATGGACGGCCAGTGACAGGAGTATGTCCAGTTCGTGGCGGATGGCCGTGCCCGGTTCGGTGCGGCTTCCGGTTGGTTCGTCCACCGGCCGGACCGGTGGTCCGTCCAGTCGTTCGTTCCCGGATGTGTTCCTGACAAAACGTGGGGGTGGGCGAGCGGGGGCCCGATGCCCAGGCCCCCGGTACGGTCCCGGCGCGGCCCCCGGTCCGGCTCGGGTCCGGCCCCGCCGGAGCCGTGGACCGCGTGCGTGTCCGTGCCGCGGCGTAGGCTGGAGACCCCCGGCCGCTCGGCGTGCCGGGCCGTTCGCGTTGCCCCGGCGGGCCTTCGCCGCCCCGGGGCAGCACCAGCCACGGGACGAAGAAGAGACCCCAGATGAGTCTGACCGGACTGCTCGATGTCGTCGCGCGGGACGCGGCGCTCGCCGAGGCCATCGAGGCGGCCACCGCCACCGGAGCCGCGGCCGGCGGACGCCGCCACCTGGACCTGGTCGGGCCGCCCGCCGCCCGGCCGTTCGCCATCGCCGCGCTGGCCCGCGCGCTCGCCGGGCAGGCCGCCGGGGACCGGGGCCGTCCGGTGCTCGCCGTCACCGCGACCGGCCGGGAGGCCGAGGACCTCGCGGCCTCGCTGCGCTCGCTGCTGCCCGCCGACGCCGTCGCCGAGTTCCCGGCCTGGGAGACCCTGCCGCACGAGCGGCTGTCGCCCCGCTCGGACACCGTCGGGCGCCGGCTGGCCGTGCTGCGCCGGATCGTGCACCCGCGGCTTGATGGGGGCACCTCCCAGCCGGAGGCTGGGGGAGACGCGGCGGCCGGGCCGGTCCAGGTGATCGTCGCCCCGGTCCGCTCGGTGCTCCAGCCGCAGGTCAAGGGGCTGGCCGAGCTGGAGCCGGTGGCCGTCCGGCGCGGTGAGTCGTACGACCTGGAGGAGGTGGCCCGCCGGCTCTCCGCCGCCGCCTACGCGCGCGTCGAACTGGTCGAGAAGCGCGGCGAGTTCGCCGTCCGCGGCGGCATCCTGGACGTCTTCCCGCCGACCGAGGAGCACCCGCTGCGGGTGGAGTTCTGGGGCGACGAGGTCGAGGAGGTCCGGTACTTCAAGGTCGCCGACCAGCGCTCGCTGGAGATCGCCGAGCACGGCCTGTGGGCGCCGCCCTGCCGGGAGCTGCTGCTCACCGACGAGGTGCGGGCCCGGGCCGCCGAGCTGGCCGCCGAGCACCCCGGGCTGGCCGAGATCCTGGACAAGATCGCCGAGGGGATCGCGGTCGAGGGCATGGAGTCGCTGGCGCCGGTGCTGGTGGACGACATGGAGCTGCTGCTGGACGTGCTGCCGCTCGGCTCCGTCACGGTGGTCTGCGACCCGGAGCGGGTCCGCACCCGGGCCGCCGACCTGGTCGCGACCAGCCAGGAGTTCCTGCACGCGTCCTGGGTCGCGGCCGCGGCGGGCGGGGACCGGCCGATCGACCTGGAGGCCATCGACGTCTCCGCCGCCTCGCTGCGCTCGCTCGCCGAGGTGCGCGAGCACGCCGCCGAGATCGGGCTGCCCTGGTGGTCGGTCAGCCCGTTCGCGACCAGCGAGTCGACCGTCGACGGCATCCTGGAGTTCGACGCCAACACGCTGACCCTCGGCATGCACGCCGTCGAGGCCTACCGGGGCGACACCGCCCGGGCGATCGCCGACGCCAAGGAGCGGCTGGCCGCCGACTGGCGGGTCGTCATGGTGACCGAGGGCCACGGCCCGGCCTCCCGGCTCGCCGAGGTGCTGGGCAACGAGGGCATCCCGGCCCGCCTGGTCGCCGACCTCGCCGAGGCGCCCACCCGGGACGTCGTCCACGTCTCCTGCGGCTCGATCGAGCACGGCTTCGTCGACGAGGCCCTGAAGCTCACGGTCATCACCGAGACCGACCTGTCCGGCCAGAAGTCCTCCACCAAGGACATGCGCCGGATGCCCTCGCGCCGCCGCAACGCGATCGACCCGCTGGCGCTGGTGGCCGGCGACTACGTCGTCCACGAGGCGCACGGCGTCGGCAAGTACGTCGAGATGGTGCAGCGCACCGTCCAGGGCGCCACCCGCGAGTACCTGGTGCTGGAGTACGCCCCGGCCAAGCGCGGCCACCCCGGCGACCGGCTGTTCGTGCCGACCGACCAGCTCGACCAGGTCACCAAGTACGTCGGTGGCGAGGCCCCGACGCTGCACCGGCTCGGCGGCGCGGACTGGGCGAAGACCAAGCAGCGGGCCAAGAAGGCGGTCAAGGAGATCGCCGCCGACCTGATCAAGCTGTACTCGGCCCGGATGGCCGCCCCCGGCCACACCTTCGGCCCGGACACCCCGTGGCAGCGCGAGCTGGAGGACGCCTTCCCGTACGCGGAGACGCCCGACCAGCTGACCACCATCGCCGAGGTCAAGTCGGACATGGAGAAGTCCGTCCCGATGGACCGGCTGATCTGCGGCGACGTCGGCTACGGCAAGACCGAGATCGCGGTGCGGGCCGCGTTCAAGGCCGTGCAGGACGGCAAGCAGGTGGCGGTGCTGGTGCCGACCACGCTGCTGGTGCAGCAGCACTTCTCGACCTTCGCCGAGCGCTACGCCAACTTCCCGGTGACGGTGAAGGCGCTGTCCCGCTTCCAGACCGACAGCGAGGCCAAGGCCGTCCTGGAGGGGCTGTTCGAGGGCTCGGTGGACGTCGTCATCGGCACCCACCGGCTGTTCTCCTCCGAGACCAGGTTCAAGGACCTCGGCCTGGTCATCGTCGACGAGGAGCAGCGCTTCGGCGTCGAGCACAAGGAGCAGCTGAAGAAGCTGCGCGCCAACGTGGACGTGCTCACCATGTCCGCGACCCCGATTCCGCGAACCCTGGAGATGGCGGTCACCGGCATCCGCGAGATGTCCACCATCACCACCCCGCCGGAGGAGCGGCACCCGGTGCTGACCTTCGTCGGGCCGTACGACGAGAAGCAGATCTCGGCCGCGATCCGGCGTGAACTCCTGCGCGAGGGCCAGGTGTTCTACATCCACAACCGGGTGGAGTCGATCGACAAGGCGGCCGCCCGGCTGAAGGACCTGGTGCCCGAGGCGCGGATCGCCACCGCGCACGGGCAGATGGGGGAGACCCAGCTGGAGAAGGTCGTCGTCGACTTCTGGGAGAAGGAGTTCGACGTCCTGGTGTCGACCACGATCGTGGAGTCCGGCATCGACATCTCCAACGCCAACACCCTGATCGTGGAGCGCGGCGACACCTTCGGGCTCTCCCAGCTGCACCAGCTGCGCGGCCGGGTCGGCCGCGGCCGCGAGCGCGGCTACGCGTACATGCTGTACCCGCCGGAGAAGCCGCTCACCGAGACCGCGCACGAGCGGCTGGCCACCATCGCCCAGCACACCGAGATGGGCGCGGGCATGTACGTCGCGATGAAGGACCTGGAGATCCGCGGCGCGGGCAACCTGCTCGGCGGCGAGCAGTCCGGGCACATCGCGGGCGTCGGCTTCGACCTCTACATGCGGATGGTCGGCGAGGCGGTGGCGGAGTTCCGCGAGTCGCTGGCCGGCGGCGGGGAGGCGGAGGAGGAGCCGCTGGAGGTGAAGATCGAGCTGCCGGTCGACGCCCACGTGCCGCACGACTACGCACCCGGCGAGCGGTTGCGGCTGCAGGCGTACCGCTCGATCGCCGCGGTCAACTCGGAGGAGGACATCCAGCAGGTCCGGGACGAGCTGGTGGACCGCTACGGCAAGCTGCCCGAGCCGGTGGAGAACCTGCTGCTGGTCGCGGCGCTGCGGCTGTACGCCCGGCGGTGCGGGATCTCGGACATCACCCTCCAGGGCTCCAACGTGCGCTTCGGGCCGGTGGAGCTGCGGGAGTCCCAGCAGCTGCGGCTGAACCGGCTCTACCCGCGCAGCCAGGTGAAGGCGGCGGCCCAGCAGCTGCTGGTGCCGCGCCCGAGCACCGGGCGGATCGGCGGCAAGCCGCTGGTCGGGCGGGAACTGCTGGGCTGGTGCAGCGAGTTCCTGTCGGCGATGTTCGACGACCTGGCGGGGGCGAAGAAGTAGCGTCCGCCCCTCGGGTGGTCCACGGCGGTCTCGGGCTCTGCCCGGGGCCGCCGTTCCGTGTCTGTCTGTCTGTCTGTTCGCCCGGGTGGGGTGGGGCTGCTGCTGTGAACAGGGCTGTCAGCCGATCTTCCACTGGCCGGTCTGCGGGGCGAAGCCGCTGTCCAGGCCGAACTGGGCCCTGTCGAGCTTGACGTCCTTCGGGACCTCGAAGGTGACAAAGCCGAGGGCGCTCTCGCCGGGGGCGATGTTGGCCGGGACCTGGAAGCTCGGGCCGGCCTTGGTGTCGGCGACCGTGGTGCCGAAGGCCTGGCCCTGGGCGTCCAGCACCTTGGCGCCGTTGCCCGGGGCGTCGCTGTAGGCCTTCTTGCCGCTCGCCTTGATCCGGAACTGGACCGCGACGAAGCGCTTGCCGTCCGCCGGGTGGACGTACTCGTTGTCGGCCTCGGCGTTGTCGACCACCTTCACCAGCGTCACCTCGGCGGTGTCGGCCGGGTCGTTGCCCTTGAGCGGGATGGTGTCGCCGACCTGCGCCACCTTGGGGGCGTCGGCCGGCTTGCCGCCGCCGGCGGGCGCGCTCGCGGCGGCGCTCTGCTTCGGCTCGGTGGCGACGGACGGGCCGCCGGTGGAGTTGCACGCCGTCGCGGTGAGCGTGATCAGGGCAGCGCCCAGCAGCAGGGAGGCGGTGCGGCGGCGGGTGGTCGCGGACATGGGTGTTCTCCCGGTGATCGGTGGGTTCTCCTGGCGCCGCCTCCGTTCGGCGGCGACGGAGAGATCACACCACTCGGCCGTGAATCATGTCAATGCGATTTCACAAAAGAGCTCTGTTCACATGTGAACCGGGGTCGAGGGGTGCATCGCTATGCTGTGCGGTCACAGCCCCAGCGAAGGAGCCCCCGTGCCGGACCGTCCCGAAGTGACCGCCGCCGAGATCGCTCGGCTGGCCGGCGTCGGCCGGGCCGCGGTCAGCAACTGGCGCCGCCGCCACCCCGACTTCCCGCGCCCGGTCGGCGGCACCGACGCCAGCCCGGCCTTCGCGCTCGCCGAGGTCGAGTCCTGGCTGCGCGCCCAGGGCAAGATCGCCGAACTCCCGCTGCTGGAGCGGGTCTGGCAGCTCGTCGACACCCTCCGCGACCCGGCCGGCCACCCCGCCGCCCCGCTGGTCGAGGCGGGCGCCCTGCTCCTGCTGCTGCACCGCGAGCCCGGACAGTGGGCCGAACTCGCCGACCGGCCCGACACCCGGCTCGCCCTCGCCCTGCCCCGGGCCGTCGCCGGCACCGCCGTCCACGCCTTCGGCCCGGACGGCGCCCGCACCCTCGACCTCCCGGGCCTGCTCGGCAGCACCCAGCTGGACCTGGCCCGGCTGCTCGCCGAACTCGCCGCCCAGGCCGGCCCGGTCGGCGCGTACGAGCAGTTGCTCACCCGGCACGCGGAGGCCAACACCCGCCAGCTCAGCCCCACCCCGCCGGAGGCCGCCGAGCTGCTCGCCGCCGTCGCCGGCGTCCCCGCCACCGTGCTCGACCCGGCCGTCGGCCTCGGCTCCGTCCTGCTCGCCCACCCGCCGACCACCGGCCGCTACGGCCAGGACGCCGACCCGGTCGCCGCCGCCCTCGCCCGGCTCCGGATCGCCCTGCACACCCCCGCCGACGAGCCCGGCCCGCTGCCGCTCGACCTGCGGGCCGGCGACGCCCTGCGCGCCGACGGCTTCCCCGGCGACACCTTCGAGGCGGTGCTCTGCCAGCCCCCGTACAACGAGCGCGACTGGGGCCACGACGAGCTGCAGTTCGACAGCCGCTGGCCCGGCGGGCTCGTCCCGCCGCGCGGCGAGTCCGAACTCGCCTGGGTGCTGCACTGCCTCGCCCACACCCGCCCCGGCGGCCTCGCCGCGCTGCTGCTCCCGCCGACCGTCGCCGCCCGCCGGGCCGGCCGCCGCGTCCGGGCCGAACTGCTCCGCTCCGGCGCGCTGCGGGCCGTCATCGCGCTGCCGGCCGGCGCCGCCCCGCCGTACGGCGTCCCGCTGCACCTGTGGGTGCTGCGCGCACCCCTGCCGGGGAGCGGCTTCCGCCAGGTGCTGATGCTGGACGCCGGGGCGGCGGCCTCCGGCCCGGCGCTCTCCGGACCGGGCGGCGCCGCCGGGGCACCGGTCGCCGAGGGGGGCCGCGACAAGGTCGACTGGACCGGGCTGCGCCGCACCGTCCTGGACGCCTGGCGCGGCTTCGACCTCGCCGCGCGCGAGGGGCTGCCGCTCCCCGCCGACCGCCCCGGCGTTCACCGGGTGATGGCCGCCATCGACCTGCTCGACGACGAGACCGACCTCTCCCCGGCCCGGCACGTCCCGCCCGCCGCCCCGCTCGGCGGCGCGGCCGAACTCTCCCACCTCGGCGGCCGGCTGGCCGAACTGCTGGCCGACCTGCCCGACCCGGTCACGCTGCTGCCGCGGCCGGGCGCCGCGACCGACGGCGTGTCCGGTGCCACGCCCGTTGGGGTGGTCACCATCGGCGAGCTGGTCCGCGGCGGCGCGCTGGAGGTGTACTCCTCCGGCACCGGTGCCGCCACCCGGCCGGCCGGTTCGGGCGGCACCCCCGTCGTCACCGACCAGGACCTCGCCACCGGCGCCGCGCCCAGCGCCGTCCTCGCCTTCGGCCCCGGCCCGGCCGGGGACGTCCGCACCCGCCCCGGCGACGTCCTGGTCCCCGCCCTCGGCGGCGGCACCGCCCGGGTCGTCCCCGCCGAGGGCCCGCTGGTCGGCGCCGCCCTCGGCCGCCAGCTCCACCTCCTGCGGCCCGATCCCGCCGCCCTCGACCCCGAGTTCCTGGCCGGTCAGTTCCGCTCCACCGCCGGCACCCGACGCGCCGCCAGCCACGCCACCACCACCGCCCGCCTCGACATCCGCCGCGTCGAACTGCCCCGCCTCCCGCTCCCCGCCCAGCACCGCCTCGGCACCGCCTTCGCCCGCCTCGCCGCCTTCGACACCGCCCTGGCCCAGGCCGCCGCTCTTGGCCGCGGCCTCGCCCAGGCCGCCACCGACGCCCTGGCGACCGGCGCGCTGGCGCCGCCGGAGTAGGGCGCGTCCGGCGGTTCCCGCCGACGAGGGCCGCGCCTTCCCGCCCGGCGATGCGCGGACCCCGGGGCAGGGTGCGGCTCCGACGGGAACGGCCGGCCCTGCCCCGGGGCCCGTCCTGTGGGGCGGCGGTGTCCGAGGGCGGGACGGGGCTCGTTCCGGAGGTGACCACGGCTCAGTACCGGCGCGGTACCGGCTCAGTACCGGCGTGATACCGATGCGGCAGCGGGCGGACGGAAGCCCTCCGGGGCGACCGGGCCTGGCGGTACGGTGGGCGCAGCCGTTCGCACCGTCCGTCGGTGCCGGTCCTCACCAGCTCAGGAGCGCGCATGTCAGGGCAGTACCCCGGGCAGTTCGGACCGCCGCCCGGCGGAACGCCGTACGGGCCGGGGCCGGGGCAGGGGTACGCGCCGGGCACGCTGCCGGGCGGGCTGTCCCGGCCGGTGTCGGTGGCCGGACAGGCTCCGGTACCCGGGCGGTTCGGGGTGGTCGCGCGGGTGCTCTGCGCGCTGGCCCCGCTGCTCTCCTTCGGCCTGCTCGGGGCCGTCCCCTCGCTGCTGCTGGCGGTCCGGCGCCGACGGGCGTACGACATCCTCGGCGCGGCGGTGTTCTGCGCGCTGCTGCTCACCATGATCGTCTCCGCCGGGATCGCGGGCAGCCTGAAGAATCCGACGGCGGACACCACCGGCTCGATCACCCTGGCCGTGCTCTGGCTCCTGCCGACGGCGCACTTCCTGGTGATGGACAGCCGCGCGGTCTGGCTGGCCGGGCGGCCGGCACCGCAGGCCGTACCGCCGGGAGTACCGCAGGCCGTTCCGCCGTACGCGGTGCCCGACGTCTCGCCGTACGCGGCGACCGTGCCGGGGTACGGCGTGCCCGCTCCTGCCGCCCCGGGTCCGGTGAGTCCGGCCCCCGAGACCGCCCACGACCTGCGCGAGCTGGGCGAGTTGCTGCGCCGCCAGGCCCGCGAGGACCGGCCGTGACCGCCACTCGGCTGATCGCGGGCCGCTACCGGCTCACCGAGAAGATCGGCCACGGCGGCATGGGCCAGGTCTGGGCCGGCCAGGACGAACGGCTGCACCGCCCGGTCGCGGTCAAGCTGCTCCGCCCCGAGCACCTGCTCCCCGGCGGGACCGGCTCCGGCGGCGAACGGGCCCGCCACGGCGACGAGTTGCGCCGCCGCTTCCTGCGCGAGTGCCGGGTCACGGCCGCGCTCGACCACCCCGGACTGGTCACCGTCTTCGACGCCGGCGAGGACGAGGGCGAGCTCTACCTCGTCATGCAGCGCATCCCCGGGGTCAGCCTGGCCGACCTCATCGCCGAGGACGTGCCCTTCCCGATCGAGCGCGCGGCGGCCGTCGCCGCGCAGCTGTGCACCGCGCTGGCCGCCGTCCACGCCATCCCGGTGGTCCACCGCGACCTCAAACCGAGCAACGTCATGGTCCGCGAGGACGGCCGCACCGTCCTGCTCGACCTCGGCATCGCCACCGCCCTCGACACCGAGACCACCCGGCTCACCCTCACCGGCGTGCCCGTCGGAAGCCCCTCCTACATGGCCCCCGAACAGGCCCTCGCCGCCACCACCGACCCGCGCAGCGACCTCTACGCGCTCGGCTGCCTGCTGCACGAGATGCTGGCCGGCGAGGAGCCGTTCCGGGCCCCCACCGCGCTCGGCGTCCTGCGCCGGCACGTCGACGAACCGCCCGTCCCGCTACGGGAGTTGCGCCCCGAGGTGCCGCAGCCGCTGGAACAGCTGGTGCTCGACCTGCTCGCCAAGCAGCCCGCCGACCGCCCGGCCGACGCCCGGACCGTGTACGCGCGGCTGCTCCCGCTGCTGCCCCCGGCCGACGGCGCCCCGCAGCCCCGCTACACCCCGCTGCCGGACCCGGCCCGGCCCTTCCGCTACCCGCACCAGCCGCAGCCGCCAGCCGAGGCGGCAGCCCCGGTTGCCCCGGCCGGCCCGCCGTCGGTGGTCCGCTCCGAGCCGCGGCCCTTCCTCATGCCGCCCGCCCCGTCGACCCGTCCGACCCCACCCCCCGCCCCCGCGGGCCCGGACCTCGGCGCCGAGTGCGCCCGGCTCTCCGACCTGGTCGACGCCGGCCGCCACACCGAGGTGCTCGGCCTCGCCGCCCGCCTGCTGCCCCGGGCCGAGGCCGAACTCGGCGACGCCACGCCCCTGGTGCGCACCATCCGCAGCATCTACGCCCGCACCCTCCTGCACCAGGGCCACCCCCAGCAGGCCCTCCCCGAGTACCGCCGCCTCGCCGCCACCGCCGACGGCGGCCCGCACGGCCCCCAGGGCCTCGACCACCGCTACCGCGCCGCGATCTGCCTCGACCGGCTCGGCCACGGCCCCGAAGCCCTCGCCGAGTACCAGGCCCTCCTCACCGCCCACACCGCCCGCCTCGAATCCGGCCTCGACACCGACCCCGAGCGCGGCTACGACCTCCGCGAACGCATCGGCCTCCACCTCGCCGCCACCGGAGACCCCCAGAACGCCTGGCAGTGGCTCCTCCCCCTCCTCCTCGAACGCGAACGCCGCGACGGCCCCCACCACCCCACCGTCCGCCGCCTCCGCCAATCCCTCTCCACCCTCACCCCGACCGCCACCCCCTGGCCCCCACCCCGCCGCTGAGGGGCGACTCGTCGGGTGTGCCGTGGGGAGGAGACCGTTCCACCCTCACCCCGACCGCCTCCGTCCCTGGCTCCCAAACCGCCGCTGAGGGAGCGGGGCATCGGGCAGACAAGGGGAGCACACCGTTCCGCCCTTACCCCGACTGCCACCCCCTGGCCGCCACCCCGCCCTTGAAGGGGTGGCTCGTCGGGCAGGCCGTGGGGAGGAGACCGTTCCGCCCTCACTCTCACCACTGCTCCCTGGCCCCCGTCCCGCCGCTGAGGGAGCGGGGCATCGGGCAGACACGGGGAACAGACCGTTCCGCCCTTACCCCGACCGCCACCCCCTGGCCGCCACCCCCTGGCCGCCACCCCGCCCCTGAAGGGGTGGCTCGTCGGGTGGGCTGTGGGGAGGGGACTGCTTCATCCTCACTCTCGCCGCCGCCCCCCTGGCTCCCATCCCGTCCCTGGGGGTGGCTCGTCGGGCAGGCCGTGGGGAGGAGACCGTTCCGCCCTCACCCCGACCGCCTCCCCTGGCCTCCACCCCGCCGCTGAGGGGGCGGGGCATCGGGCAGGCAAGGGGGAGGGAGATCGCCGTGGTCGATGCCGGACGGCCTGAGGGGCAGGACCGAGCCGCCGCTGCCGCACCGGCAGCGGCGGCTTCACAGATCCGGCCGCCCGCCGCTGGACGACCGGGGCCGCCCGCCGCAGGAATGCGGGTTCGGGACTGGCACGCACCGGGACGGGGGAGCGGTCGCCTCAGCTGCTGCCGACCGGGCGGCACCGTGCCGGCGACGTGGACCGGTCGCGGGGCTCACACCACCAGGCCCGCCGTGGCGGCCTGCAAAGGGGCCCGGGCTCGGTAGGCGGTGCGGGGGCCGGGCTCGGCGCGGCATGTGACGACCGGTGGCCGGGGCGGCCGTCATGCCGACCGGCGGTTCGCACTGTCAGGTCCGTCGCAGTGGCCCGCAAGACAGCTGGGTCTGGTCGGCCGCGCCGGGCCCGGCCTGAGGCGCTATGTGGGCACCGGTGGCCGGGGCTTGCCGTCGGCTGTCATGCCGACCGGTAGCAACCATCACGACATCAACCAGTTCCGGCCCCTCCTGGATGCCGTCTCCCGTGGCCGAGAGCGGCCCGGGCCCACCGGCTGCCGGGCCACCGCGCGGGCGTGGCGCTCCCCTGAGCGGGCGCCAACCAGTGCGGGTGGGCGTGAGAAGTCGGCCGGGTCGACTTCCTGCGTTCTTGCGGGTGTGGTGGGGGACGGCGGGGCTGGGGAGTGGGAGGTCAGGGGGCAGCGGCTTCCCGGGCTGCCTGGGACTCCGGCCCGGCCCGGGATCGGGTGCGGAGGTAGGTTCGGGGTGTGACGACGAATGCTGTGCCGACGAAGACTCCGGGCGCGAAGTTGATCCTGCTGACCACCACCCACCGGGTGGCTCCCGGCCTGCTGGCGTGGCCGGCGTGGGAGGCGTTGCGGTCGGCGGGGCGGGTGCTGGTGGGGGACGAGGGGCATCCGCAGGTGGCGGCGGTGCGGCAGGCCGGGGTGGTCGTGGAGGCGGTGCCGGCCGGGTCGGCGCCCGCGTTGGCGCGGCTGCTGACGGGGCAGCCCGCGGGGGCCGGGCCGACGGTGTGGCTGGGCAGCCCGGACGGGGACCCGGGGCTGACCGACGCGCTGGCGCGGCTGGCGGTGGAGCACGCCGGCGAGGTGCCGGAGATCGAGGTGCTGCCCGGCTCGTACGACCTGCCGGGGTCGCGGCTGCTGGACCTGGTGACGGTGATGGACCGGCTGCGTTCCCCGGGCGGTTGCCCCTGGGACGCCGAGCAGACGCACGAGAGCCTGGTGAAGTACCTGGTCGAGGAGGCGTACGAGCTGGTCGAGGCGATCGAGGCGGGGGACCGGGAGACGCTGCGCGAGGAGCTGGGCGACGTCCTGTTCCAGGTGTTCTTCCACTCCCGGATCGCCGAGGACCACCCGACCGAGCCGTTCACCGTCGACGACGTGGCCGGGGACATCGTCGAGAAGCTGATGTACCGGCACCCGCACGTGTTCGGGAACGTCGAGGTCGAGGGCGCCACCGAGGCGGAGGCGAACTGGGAGCAGCTGAAGGCGGCCGAGAAGGCGGACCGCGAGTCGGTGCTGGACGGCGTGCCGGCCGGGCTGCCCTCGCTGGCGTACGCGGCGAAGCTGGTGTCGCGGGTGCGCCGGGCGGGCTTCACGGGGGTGCCGGACGAGTCGTACGGGTTGCCGGCCGAGCTGACGGCCGATTCGGCGGGCCGGCTGCTGCTCGCGGTGGTGCAGCGGGCGCACGACGCCGGGGTGGACGTGGACGCCGCGCTGCGGTCGGCCGCGCGCGGTTACCGGGACGCGGTGCGCGCGGCCGAGGGCCTCGGTCCGGTCGGGGAGTAGGCGGTCAGGCCGCCGTGGCGGTGCGCTCGGGGCGCCGCTGCGGCGGGACGAGTTCGCCGATGGCCTCGCCGACGAGGAGGACGAGTTCGGCGAGCCGCTCCAGGTCGAGGTGGTCGGGCAGGTCCGCCAGCGAGATGATCCGCTCGCCGGCGGGGCCGGCCACGGCGAACAGGTCGATCGGCCCGAGGTGCTTCTCGGCGGTGTCGACGAGGGCGGCGACGTCGCTGGGGCGGCGGATGTCGCCGCAGACGCCGACGACGGGGCAGCCCGGCCGGTCGAGTTCGGCGGCGAGGTCCTCGGCGATGCCGGCGTGCTGGTCGGCGATCAGCATTCCGGCGGTGCCGGCCGCGGCGAACCGACGGGCGAGGCCCGCGCCCGACCCGCCGTCGAGGACCGCGATGACGACGACTGACCCGCTGACCCGCATGGTCTGCTCCTCCCTGTGGGCGACACCGCACCGGCGCCCACGCGTACTGCGGAGGATCGTAGGCACGTCCTGACCCTCCGCAACAGGGATTACCCCTCAGGTGACCAGGCTCACGCCCGCCCCGCGGCCAAGAGTCGGCCAAGAGCTGTCCACGGACCGGCCACGGACCGGCCACGGAGTGTTGGCGCGCCCGACGCGTCCGGCGGCGGAGGAGCCGTGGAGGAGCCACGGGGGAGCCACGGAGAAGCGGCAGGGGGAGCGGCGGCCCGCCGGAGGGAGGGCGCGCCCGTCGCACCGGATACGGTCGGTCCATGCCAGCTCAGCCCGACCCCGCCCGGCCCGCCGCCCCGTCGTCCGACGCCCCCGCCCCACAGCTGTTCACCTGGGAGTTCGCCGCCGACCCGTACCCCGCCTACGCCTGGTTGCGCGAGCACTCCCCGGTGCACCGCACCACCCTGCCGAGCGGGGTGGAGGCCTGGCTGGTGACCAGGTACGCGGACGCCCGGCAGGCGCTCGCGGACAGCCGGCTGTCGAAGAACCCGGCACACCACAGCGGGCAGGCGCACCGCACCGGCCGGGTGGGCATCCCGGGGGAGCGGCAGGCGGACCTGATGACCCACCTGCTGAACATCGACCCGCCGGACCACACCCGGTTGCGCAGGCTGGTGTCGAAGGCGTTCACCCCGCGCCGGGTGGCCGAGTTCGAGCCGCGGGTGCAACAGCTCACGGACCGGCTGATCGACGGCTTCGCGCAGCGCGGTTCGGCGGACCTGATCCACGAGTTCGCGTTCCCGCTCCCCATCTACGCGATCTGCGACATGCTCGGGGTGCCGGCCGAGGACCAGGACGACTTCCGCGACTGGGCCGGAATGATGCTGCGACACACGAAGCCGGGCCACGGCGGGGGCCAACGCGGCGGCGTGGGGCGGGCGGTGAAGCGGATGCGGGCGTACCTGCTGGAGCTGATCCACCGCAAGCGGGCGGACCTCGGGGACGACCTGATCTCGGGCCTGATCCGGGCCGGCGACCACGGTGAGCACCTGACCGAGAACGAGGCCGCGGCGATGGCCTTCATCCTCCTGTTCGCGGGTTTCGAGACCACCGTGAACCTGATCGGCAACGGCACCTACACGCTGCTGCGCAACCCGGAGCAGCGCCGGTCGCTGCAGGAGTCGGTGGTGCGCGGGGAGAGCGCGCTGCTGGAGACCGGGATCGAGGAACTCCTGCGCTACGACGGGCCGGTGGAGCTGGCGACCTGGCGGTTCGCGACCCGTCCGCTGACCATCGGCGGGGTGGACATCCCGGTCGGCGACCCGGTGCTGGTGGTGCTGGCCGCGGCGGACCGCGACCCGGCCCGGTTCGCGGCGGAGAACACCCTGGACCTGGCCCGGAAGGACAACCCCCACCTGGGGTTCGGGCACGGCATCCACTACTGCATCGGCGCTCCGCTGGCGCGGCTCGAAGGGCGTGCCGCGCTGGCCACGCTGCTTTCCCGGCTGCCCGATCTGCGGCTCGCGGAAAGCCCGGAGAATCTGCGCTGGCGGGGTGGTCTGATCATGCGTGGCCTGCGCGAACTCCCGGTGGAATTCAGCCCGGAGAGCCGTTCCCCGCACGCTCCTCCGCGCACTCCTCCGCACACCGCTCCGGCCGCCGCTCCGGACGCCTCTTCCGCGCCCCCGACCTGCTGAGATCACGCTGACGGGACGTCGCCGATCGCCCGCCGACGGGGGTGTGAACACCCATCAATCCGGACATAACGCCGCTGTTGGTAGGCGATCGGACACGGGCCGTAATTGTTGTGTGATATCGGTGATATGAGCTTGTGATTGGTCTGATGATCTGTCTACTCTCCCTGGAGTTCGCAGCTGCGGACCTCGTACGCGGAACGCCGAATCCTGCCCGCCGCGTCACGGGAAACCGACCAGAACCCTGGGCAGGGGCGGGGGAACCAGGTTTGTTGCCGTCTCCCCACGGCTTGGGGTGAAGCCGCCCGAGCGGAATCGTTTCCGCGTACGGCGGCCGGGCCACCTCCCGGTCCGAACCCGACAGCTCACCTCGCAGGCGTACGGAGAGGGACCTCTTCATGCTGTTCGTTGGAACTGGCCGTCACCGTCGTCGCACCCAGGCCGAGAAGGCCATCGCCGTCGCCGGTGTGGCCGGCGTCGGACTCGCGATGCCGCTCCTCACGGCCACCGGCGCCTCGGCCGCCCCGGCCTCGACCTGGGACTCCGTCGCCCAGTGCGAGAGCGGCGGCAACTGGAGCATCAACACCGGCAACGGCTTCTACGGCGGCCTCCAGTTCACGTCCAGCACCTGGAAGGCGTACGGCGGCACCGCCTACGCGGCGCAGGCCAACCAGGCCAGCAAGGCCCAGCAGATCTCGGTCGCCGAGAAGGTGCTGGCCTCGCAGGGTCCGGGCGCCTGGCCGGTCTGCTCCCAGAAGGCCGGTCTGACCAAGGGCGGCGCCCCGGCCTCGGTCGACACCTCCTCGGACGCCAAGCCGCAGTCCGCCCCCAAGCAGCAGGCCCCGAAGCCCGCCGCCAAGCCGGCCGAGAAGCCGGCCGCGCAGAAGCCCGCCGCCCAGAAGCCGGCCCAGAAGCCCGCCGCGCAGCCGGTCCAGCAGGTCGCCCCGCAGCAGCAGGCGCAGCCGCAGACCCCGGGCTTCTCCGGCAAGGCCGGCTGGGACGCCGACGCCAAGGTGTACTGGTACCAGAACAACGGCGGCTGGTACTGGACCAGCCACCAGAGCGTCTACCAGCAGTACGCCGGCCAGGCCGCCGCCCAGCCGCAGTACGCCCCGCGCGCCGCGCAGCAGGCCCCGCAGGCCGCCGGCCACGACTACACCGTCCGCGCCGGTGACACCCTGTCGACCATCGCCGCCGCCCAGGGCGTGTCCGGCGGCTGGAGCGCGCTGTACGAGCAGAACCACTCCACCGTCGGCGGCGACCCGAACCTGATCATGCCCGGCCAGGTGCTGCACCTCGGCTGAGCCGCCCCGCCCGACGCCGGGCGCGCCCGCGGCCGGTAGCCCCGTAGGACCGGGGGCGCCCGCCGCCGCGCCGGAGCGCTCGGCGCCGACGCCGCTCCACCCCGTCGTCCGAAGGGGGCCGGTCCTACCGGTCCCCTTCGTCCGCATTCGCCCGCTCCGGTGGGACAAGCTGGGACAAGCAGGTGAACTACCGGTGGGTAGCAGGGCCACACGCTGAGACGGGACCGAGGCCGACGTGGCCACGGCAGCCCGGGCGGTTAGGCTCTGGTCGTAACGACTCCGCAATCGTCCAGCTGACAGCACCACCGTCAGACCGGACCCTGCTCTCGCAAGGAGATGCCTCGTGCCGTCCATCGATGTCGTCGTAGCCCGTGAGATCCTCGACTCCCGCGGCAACCCCACGGTCGAGGTCGAGGTCGGCCTCGACGACGGCAGCACGGGTCGTGCCGCTGTCCCGTCGGGTGCCTCCACCGGCGCCTTCGAGGCGCTGGAGCTGCGCGACGGCGACAAGAACCGCTACTTCGGCAAGGGCGTCGAGAAGGCCGTCCTGGCCGTCATCGAGCAGATCGGCCCGGAGCTGGTCGGCTACGACGCCACCGAGCAGCGCCTGATCGACCAGGCCATGCTGGACCTGGACGCCACCCCGGACAAGTCCTCGCTCGGCGCCAACGCCATCCTGGGCGTCTCGCTGGCCGTCGCGCACGCCGCCTCCGAGGCCAGCGACCTGCCGCTGTTCCGCTACCTGGGCGGCCCGAACGCGCACGTCCTGCCGGTCCCGATGATG
Organism: Kitasatospora sp. NPDC057512; assembly: GCF_042802135.1. NCBI lineage: Bacteria > Bacillati > Actinomycetota > Actinomycetes > Kitasatosporales > Streptomycetaceae > Kitasatospora > Kitasatospora sp. NPDC057512. The sequence continues at coordinate 3,080 of NZ_JBHVET010000063.1, read as the reverse complement.
AACATCCTCAACGGCGGGTCGCACGCGGACTCCAACGTCGACATCCAGGAGTTCATGATCGCCCCGATCGGCGCGGAGTCCTTCTCCGAGGCCGTCCGCTGGGGCGTCGAGGTCTACCACACGCTCAAGGGCGTGCTGAAGGAGCGCGGCCTGTCCACCGGTCTGGGCGACGAGGGCGGCTTCGCCCCGAACCTGGACTCCAACCGCGAGGCCCTGGACCTCATCGTCGAGGCCATCGAGAAGGCCGGCTACGTGCCCGGCCGTGACGTCGCGCTGGCGCTGGACGTCGCCTCCTCCGAGTTCTACGAGGACGGCGCCTACCGGTTCGAGGGCAAGGACCTCACCGCCGCCGAGCTCATCGAGTACTACGCCGAGCTGGTCGCCGCCTACCCGCTGGTCTCCATCGAGGACCCGCTGGACGAGTCGGACTGGGCCGGCTGGAAGGCCATGACCGACAAGCTGGGCGACAAGGTCCAGCTGGTCGGCGACGACCTGTTCGTCACCAACCCGGCCCGCCTGGCCCGCGGCATCGAGACCGGCACCGCCAACGCGCTGCTGGTGAAGGTGAACCAGATCGGTTCGCTGACCGAGACCCTGGACGCCGTCGAGCTGGCCCAGCGCAACGGCTACCGCTGCATGATGTCGCACCGCTCCGGCGAGACCGAGGACGTCACCATCGCCGACCTGGCCGTCGCCACCAACTGCGGCCAGATCAAGACCGGTGCCCCGGCCCGCTCCGAGCGCGTCGCCAAGTACAACCAGCTGCTGCGCATCGAGGAGATCCTCGACGACGCCGCCGAGTACGCCGGCCGCGGCGCCTTCCCGCGCTTCCGCCACGAGGGCTGAGCGCTCCCGGTAGCGCACGCCTGACCGGTGCCCCGCCGTTCACCCCGTAGGGTGGACGGCGGGGCACCGTCGCGACCAGGAGGGGATACGGGAGATGGCTGGCTGGAGGATCCCGGGCTTGGCGGCCCGGCCCCGGTTCACGAGCCGGGCGACCGTCCTCGTCCTGGTGCTCTGCTCGCTGGTGGCGATCCTCGCCTACCCGACGCGGCAGTTCATCTCCCAGCGCGCCGAGATCTCCGCCCAGCGGGCGAAGGCCGACCACGCGCGCCAGCAGGTCGAGCAGCTGCGCCGGGAGAAGGCCCGCTGGCAGGACCCGGAGTACGTCAAGGCGCAGGCCCGCGCCCGGCTGCACTACGCGGTGCCGGGGGAGACCCCGTACATCGCGGTGGACCCGGCCGGCCCGGCCTCCGCCAGGACCTCCTCGTCCGCGGGCGGTGCCGCCTCCGCGCCGAACGCGGCGCCCGGAAGCGCCGCCGGCCAGGCGAAGGCCGCCAAGCCCTGGTACGCCAGCATCTGGGACTCGGTGGACGCCGCCGACACCGCCGCGGCGGCCCCCGCCACCCCCCTTCCCCTCCCACCGTCCCCCGTTGGAGACACCTCCCCCCATGACCACTGAGAACCACCCCACCGTCTCCGACGCCGACGTCGCGGCCATCGCCGCCCAGCTCGGCCGGGTGCCGCGCGGCCTGCGCGGCGTGGCGCACCGCTGCCCCTGCGGCAACCCGGACGTCGTGGAGACGGCTCCCCGGCTGCCGGACGGCACGCCGTTCCCCACGCTCTACTACCTGACCTGCCCCAAGGCCGCCTCGCTGATCGGCACCCTGGAGGCGGAGGGCGTGATGAAGGACCAGAGCGCCCGGCTCGCCGAGGACCCGGAGCTGGCCGCCGCCTACCAGAAGGCGCACGAGGACTACATCGCCCGGCGCGACGCGATCGAGGTGCTGGAGGGCTTCCCGAGCGCCGGCGGCATGCCGGACCGGGTGAAGTGCCTGCACGTGCTGGTCGGCCACTCGCTGGCGGCCGGCGAGGGCGTCAACCCGCTCGGCGACGAGGCGATCGGGATGCTGGAGGACTGGTGGGCCAAGGGCCCGTGCGTCTCCCCGGCCGAGGTCGAGGCCGCCGGTGAGCGGGTCGCCCGCAACCGCGCCAAGGAGCAGGACCACGAGGCCGTGATCGCCGCCAAGCAGCAGAAGGCCGCCGAGCGCGCCGCGAAGAAGCGGGCCGCCGAGGACGCCGCGGCGGAGCGGGAGTCCGAGTGAGCACGACCCGCGTCGCCGCGATCGACTGCGGCACCAACTCGATCCGCCTGCTGGTCGCCGACCTCGACCCGGAGACCGGGGAGATCACCGACCTGGACCGCCGGATGATCGTCAACCGGCTGGGCCAGGGCGTGGACCGGACCGGCCGGCTGCACCCGGACGCGCTGGCCCGCACCTTCGCGGCCTGCCGGGAGTACCAGGAGGTCATCTCCGGCTTCGGCGTCGGCCCCGAGCGGGTCCGCTTCGTCGCCACCAGCGCCTCCCGGGACGCCGAGAACAGCGACGAGTACGTCAAGGGCGTGCGCGACATCCTGGGCGTCGAGCCCGAGGTGGTGAGCGGCGAGGAGGAGGCGCACCTGTCCTTCGTGGGCGCCACCAAGGAGCTGACCGGCGGTCAGTTCCCCGGCCCGTACCTGGTGTTCGACCTCGGCGGCGGCTCCACCGAGTTCGTGCTCGGCACGGACGACGTGCGGGCGGCGCGCTCGGTGGACATCGGCTGCGTGCGGCTCACCGAGCGGTACTTCGGCGACGCCGAGCTGCCCTCCGAGGAGCAGGTCGCGGCCGCCCGGGCGCACGTCCGGGCCGAGCTGGACCGGGCCGAGGAGGTCGTCCCGTTGACCGGCGCGGCCACCCTGGTGGGCCTGGCCGGGACGGTCACCACGGTGTCCGCGATCGCCCAGGGCCTGCCCGGCTACGACTCGGCGGCGATCCACCACTCGCGGATCAGCCGGGAGCGGGTCGCCGGGATCGCCCGGGAGCTGCTGGCCGCCACCCACGCCGAGCGCGCGGCCATCCCGTCGATGCACCCGGGCCGGGTGGACGTGATCGCGGCCGGGGCGCTGGAACTGCTGGAGATCATGGAGCGCACCGGCGCCGCCGAGGTGGTCGTGAGCGAGCACGACATCCTGGACGGAATCGCCTTCGGTATCGCCTCCTGACCCCGTGCGGGGCTTACCCGAACCGGCCCCGGCACCC
>NZ_JBHVET010000062.1:0-19629 GCF_042802135.1 Kitasatospora sp. NPDC057512 | reverse complement strand
AAGCGGTGCCGCCGCTACAGCGCGAGGGTCTGCCAGCCCCGGGTGATCTGGTCGTGGACGGCCGCCGGGTCCGGCGCCGTCGGCTGGGCCGCCGCCAGCGCCGCCAGCAGGGCCGTACCGTCCGCCGGGCGCTGCTCGGGGGCCATGGCCAGCGCGCGGGTGACGACGGCGGCGAGCGCCGGGTCGAGGGCCTGGACCGCCGCCAGCGCCGCGGGTTCCGGCCCGGTCTCCACGATGCGGCGGATCACCGCTCCCGTGCTGGTCGCCGCGAACGGGCTGGCGCCGTGCGCCGCGCACACCACGCAGCACGCCCAGGCCCACACGTCGGCCGCCGTACCGACCCGCTCCTCGCCGAACTGCTCCGGCGCCATGTACGTCAGGGTGCCCGGCCCGCCGCCGGTGGCGGTCAGCCGGGTGCCGTCCACGATCGCCGCGATGCCGAAGTCCAGCAGGCGCGGGCCGGCCGTGGTCAGCATGATGTTGGCGGGCTTGAGGTCCCGGTGGACGAGCCCCAGCCGGTGCACCCCGGACAGCGCCACGGCCAGTGCCAGCGCGAGGGCCCGCAGCGCCTCGGCGGAGCGGATCGGTCCCTGCTCGCGCAGGTGGACGTCCAGCGGGCGGCCGTCCAGCAACTCCATGGCCAGGTACGGGCGTCCGGAGTCCACGCCCGCGTCCAGCACCCGGGCGGTGTAGGCGCCGGGGACCATCGCCAGCACCTCGCACTCGCGCTGGAAGCGGCGCAACAGGTCGGTGTCGTCGAGGAGTTCGAGGTTGATGGTCTTGAGCGCGACCTGGGTGGCGGAGCCCTGGCGCTGGGCGAGGTAGACCGTGCCCATGCCGCCGGAGCCGATCCGGCCGAGGAGCTGGTAGCCGCCGATCGTGCGGGGCTCGTGATGGCCGAGAGGGCTGCCGACGGGCGGCCTCGGCAGCACCGGCGGGGCGGCCGGGGCAGTCGGCACCGGAGGGGCGGGCTGCGCGAACTGCGTGGGGACGTACGGGACCTGCGGCGGGGCGTACGGCGCCTGCGGCGGCGCGGTGGGCGCGTACGGGTTCGGCGACACCGGGAGCGCCTGGGCCACTTGGGCGACCTGGGCCGCTCGGGCCTCTTCGGCCCGCACCGCCTCCGCGCCGACCGGCTTGGCCCGGCGGCTCGCCACCACCGCGACGGCCTGGAACACCAGCGCGGCGAGGATCAGCCCGACCGGCAGGAGGAACACGGCGAGCACCGCGCGGAGGGCGACCAGGCCGGCGACCTGGGCCCGGGTCCGGCCGGCCCGCCACAGCTGGGGCGGCATGCCGACGGTCCACAGGTTGCGCTGGGTCAGGCACCAGAGCAGCAGCCAGAGCAGCAGGCAGACGACGAAGGAGGTGATGTACCAGGTCCGCGCCGAATGGAGCGGCAGGTGCGAGACGATCGTGAGGTAGCGCGCGTTGAAGACGTCGAACGACCGCCCCAGCGCCTCGAAGAGGACGCTGCTCCAGACGCGCAGGAGGGCCAGCACCCCCACGGCGGCCAGCAGACCCACCGTCAGTTCGCCGATCGTCGCGCCGATGCCGCCCCGCGCGCCTCCGGCCGGGTCCGCGCCGGCGGCCGCCAACGCCCGGCGGCGCGTTGCCGCTTGGGCGCGCACCAGCACCGGCAGCGTCGCCAACCGCACCAGCAGCGCCACCCCGACCACCACCAGTACCGCGACCTCGAGCGTGTTCAGCATGTCCTCCCCCTGCCTGATCGGGCAGAGGGAGTATAGGCGGGCGCCACCGGGCCCTGGCCCTACCGGGCCCCATCGGGTCCTGGCGGGCCTTACCGGTCGAGCAGCACGGCGAGGTAGCGGTCGATCTCCTCGCGCAGCTCCTCCGGCATCGGCACGTGCCAGTGCCCGCTGCCGGCCGTGGCGTTGAACAGCACGCCGTCGCACCAGCGGAGCAGCCGGCGGGCATCCCCCGTGGGGTCGCCCGAGCCGGAGGCGGCGAGCAGCTCGGCGGCGCGCTGGGCGAAGCGCGCGCCCAGGCGGTCGTAGAGGGTGCGCAGTTCGGGCCTGCGGGTGGCCTCCAGGGCGAGTTCCAGGCGGGCCAGGGTGAGCCGGCGGCCCTCCGTGAGCGCCTGGAAGAGCACCTCGGCGCCGACCTCGGCCAGCAGTTCTCGCGGCGGGACGGCGGCCTGCGGCAGTTCGCCCTCGGCGAGGACCGGGAAGTCGGCGGTCTCCCGCTCGACGATCCGGGCGAGCACGAGCTCCAGCAGGGCGGCCCTGGTCCGGGCGAGGTTGGAGGTCGAGCCGGCGGGCAGGCCGGACGCGTCGTCCACGGCGCGGTGGGTGAGCCCGCGCAGGCCGGCGTCGGCGATCAGGTCGATGGCGGCGTCGGCGATCAGGGTCGGGCGCGGGGGTGTCATGGGTCCGATCATGGCCCTTCCACTCGGGCTCCCCCAACTCACTACAGCCATAGTTTACGACTCACTACACATGTAGTAGCGTGCCAGGCATCGGGCACTACGCCTGTAGTGCCCGGATCGTGCGAGAAGAGGAGCCCCCTCATGGGCCTGCACCAGGCGATCGTCATCGGCGGCGGCATCGGCGGCCTCACCGCCGCCCTCGCCCTCCACCGGCAGGGCATCCCCGTACGCGTCCACGAGCGCGCCGAATCCCTCGAACCCGTCGGCGCCGGGCTCGCCCTCGCCCCCAACGCCCTGCGCTCCCTCGACCGGCTCGGCGTCGGCGGGCGCCTGCGCGCCCTCGCCACGCCGCACCCCGCCGTCGGCCTGCGCCACCCCTCCGGCCGCTGGCTCGCCCGCCTCGACACCTCGGCCTTCGAGGCCTGCTTCGGCGACACCATCGCCGCCGTCGCCCGCGCCGACGTCATCGCCGCCCTGGTCGACGCGCTCCCGGAGGACACCGTCCGCACCGGCTCGCCCGCCACCCTCGTCACCCCCGGCAGCACCACCGAACCCGCCGTCCTGCGCACCGCCGACGGGGAGGAGACGGCCGACCTGGTCGTCGCCGCCGACGGCATCCGCTCCGCGACCCGGGCCCTGCTCTTCCCCCGGCACCCCGGCCCCCGCTACAGCGGCTTCACCACCTGGCGCTCCCTCGTCACCCCCGACCGGCGCCCAGCCGCCGTCGGCGAGGTGTGGGGCCGCGGCCGACTCGCCGGAGTCGTCCCGCTCGCCGACGGCCGGGTCTACGTCTACGGCGCCGCCCTCGCCCCGGCCGGCGAGCGGGCCGCCGACGGGGACGAGCGGGCCGAACTCCTGCGCCGGTTCGGCGACTGGTGCGCCCCCGTACCGCAGCTGTTCGCCCTGGCCGAACCCGAACGCGTCCTGCGCCACGACGTCTGGGACCTCGCCGACCCGCTGCCCGCCCACCACCACGGCCGGGTCGCCCTCCTCGGCGACGCCGCCCACGCGATGTGCCCCTTCCAGGGCCAGGGCGCCTGCCAGGCCATCGAGGACGCCGTCGTCCTCGCCTCCCTGCTCGGCCCCGCCGCCGACCCAGCCGCCGCCCTGCCCGCCTACACCGCCGCCCGACTCCCCCGCACCACCGCCGTCGTCGCCGCCTCCCGCCGCATCGGCGACCTCGTCGCCCTCCGCTCCCCCGCCGCCACCCTCCTACGCGACACGGCCCTCACCCTCACCGGCCTCCTCCCCGCCCGCACCCTGCTGAGCCGCTCGGCCGCGACCTTCGGCTGGCAGCCGCCGGCCCTGGGCGAAGTGGGGTGAGGCGAACCGGGACGAGGGCACCCGCAGCCGCCGGAGCCAAGGCCGGCTACGTGTCGGTGTCCTTGGGGTGCCGGGGCGAGGCGTAGCCGAAGTGGACGGTGCGCGCCGCCTCGTCCACCAGCTACCGCACCCGGCCGCCCGCGGTCACCTCGTACTCCCACTGCGGCAGCTCGACCCCGCCGAAGACCCGGGTCGCCAGGCGCCCCCGGAGCCGGTGCTGCCGATCGGGGTCCCTCGCCGAGAGCGGATTCGCCCGGAGCGCCTCGAAGCAGCGGCGGGCATTGCCGGACGCTTCGGCGCACAGGTCGCTCCAGCCCTTGGCGGCCTCGCTCGCGCCGAACCGGAGGCGCCATTCGCCACCGACGGGCGGCGGCGGGACGTCGTCGCCGCGCTTGGGGCTCACGGCTCGACCACCTCGCCGTGGTCGTCGCCGGGGAGGGGGCCGGTGAGCTCGGCCGCCAGTTCCGGATCCGCGAGGACTCTGGCGGTGGCGCGCCACTCGGCTATCACCCGGTGCAGGCCGGCGTGCACGTCCAGCTCGACGACGTCACGCGTCACGTCGACGAGGTCGACGACGAACTCGCGGACCTCCTCGGCCGACAGGTGCCTGACCCAGGGGAAGACCGCGGGAAGGGCCAGCAGCACGGCCCGCGCACCCTCGTCGCTGCCGATCAGCGCGGTGAACAGGCGCGCGGTGACGTCCGCGGTCTCCTCGCGCTGGCGGTCGTGGCGCTCGGTGGTGAGGTAGAGGTCCTCGCCGTCCCGTCGCGTGACGTGCACGCGCTGGGCCCGCTCCACGGTGTCCGCGACACGCTTGGAGTTCTTCGACAGCTCGGAGAACGACACGGTGAGGGTCGACATGGTCCGACGATAGTTCGGAATACATTCCGAAGTCAATCGGAATGACACCACCGTCGACCGGCCCGTGTCGGTGGCGGTTGCGATGATGCGTGCCATGGGTGACTCCGGCCGTCGGGCCATTGCCGAATACTGGGACGCGGCCGCCGCGGCCTTCGACGAGGAGCCCGACCACGGGTTGCGGGCGGAGCCGGTGCGGGCGGCGTGGGTGCGGCGGGTGCGGGGGTGGATGCCGGGCGGCGGCGCGGCGGACGTGCTGGACGTCGGGTGCGGCACCGGGTCGCTGTCGCTGCTGCTCGCGGCGGACGGGCACCGGGTGACGGGTGTGGACCTGGCGCCGCGGATGGTCGGGCGGGCCAGGGCGAAGCTGGTCGCGGCGGGGCTGACGGCGCGCTTCCTGGTGGGCGACGCGGGCGCGCCGCCGCTCGGGGACGAGAGCTTCGACGTCCTGCTGTCGCGGCACCTGGTCTGGACGCTCCCCGAGCCCGAGCGGGCGCTGCGCGCCTGGGTGCGGCTGCTGCGGCCCGGCGGCCGGCTGGTCCTGGTCGAGGGCCGCTGGCGGGAGACCGGTCGGGCCGCCACCTCGCCGTACCCGGCCGGGGCGGGGCGGCTGCCGTGGGGAGGCGGGGTCCGGGCGGAGGAACTCGCGGAGGCCGTACGGCCGTTGGTCTCCGAGCTGCGGATCGAGCCGCTCGGCGGGGAGGCCGAGCTGTGGGGCGGGCCGGTGGACGACGAGCGGTACGCGCTGGTCGCGCGCCGTTGAGCGGCCTGCCGGGCGTCCCAGCCAGACAGCCCGATCGGACGTCCCGGTCGGGCGGCCCGGTCAGACGTCCCGGCCAGACGGTCCGATCGGACGGCCCGGTCAGACGGGCTGGCCGAAGGTACCGGTGAGCGGGTCGGACCGGTGGCAGGCGGCGCAGCGCAGCCGGGTGTAGATCGCCACCGCGCCCATGAAGACGTCCTCGCGCCCGTCGGCCGGGGACGTGGAGGAGGCGGGTTTCCCGCAGTCCAGGCAGACGCGGCGGGGGCGGGCGGCGATCGAGCAGGCGCGGCAGATCAGGTGGGTCGGGTGCTCCGCGTGCACGACGACGGGCTGCGGCCCGCCGTGCAGCAGGTGTTCGCACCACGTGCAGGACTCGTCCCGCTGCGACGCCAGCATCCGGGCGCGGGTCTCCTGCTGCCACTTCGCCGCCTCCTGCAGCGGCACCTTGACCGGCGGCCCCCACCCGGAGGCGGTCAGCCACTGGGCGCCCTCGGCGCCGGCGGCCCGCAGCTGGTCGCCGACGGCGATGTCCCTGGGGGTCTTCTCTTTCATCGGGGCCTCTCCTCCGGTGGGCTTCCGCAGGGGATAACGCGGCCGGGGCGCCACTGGACACGCCGCCCGCACCCGCTCCCACCCTCCCCCGGAGGCACCGGCCCCGGTTCAGAGGAGCGGCTCGGTGTCCCCGTGCGCGATGAGGAGCTTGCGCAGCAGGGCGTCCAGCCGGGTGCGTTCGTCCGCGTCGAGGGCCGAGAGGATGCGTTCCTCGTTGCGGACGTGACCGGCCAGTGCCCCGTCGATCAGCTCCTTGCCGGCCGGGGTGAGGCGGACCAGGACGGCCCGGCGGTCGGTCGGGCAGGGGTTGCGCTCGACCAGTCCCTTGGCGGACAGCCGGTCGACCCGGTTGGTGATGGCCCCGGAGGTGACCATCGCGGACTTGAGCAGCGCGCGGGCGTTGAGCTCGTACGGCTCGCCTGAGCGGCGCAGGGTGGCCAGCACGTCGAACTCGGAGGAGTCCAGGCCGCAGGCGGTGAAGTACTCGCGCAGGGCGTTGTCGACCCGGACGTTGAGCCGTCGCAGCCGGCCGATCAGGGCCATCGGCCCGGCGTCCAGCTCGGGGCGGGCCCTGGCCCACTGCTCGACGATGTCGTCCACGGTGTCGCGCTGCTGCATGCCTGCCGCCCTTTCGGAGCCGTCTGTCCGTAGCCGTCCACTGCCCTCTGCCTACCCAACGTAGATATCTTAACATTCACATACTTGACGTTCGCGGATCCCGGGCGTAGAAATATCTCAACGTTCAGATAATCAACGTTCAGGGGGACGTCATGGCCGTCATGGACCGCAAGCGCGCGGGGATCGCCGCCACCGCCGCACTCGCGCCGGCCGCGTGGGGCACCACCTACCTCGTCACCACCCAGCTGCTGCCCGACGGCCGCCCGCTGCTGCTCGCCGCGCTCCGCGCGCTCCCGGCCGGGCTGCTCCTGCTGCTGATCGGCCGCCGACTTCCCAAGGGGCGCTGGTGGGGGCGCGCGGCCGTGCTCGGCATGCTCAACATCGGGCTGTTCTTCCCGCTGATGTTCGTCGGCGCCTACCGGCTGCCCGGCGGCGTCGCCGCCACCATCGGGGCGATCCAGCCGCTGCTCGTCGCCGGGTTCTCGATCGGCGTGCTGCGGGTGCGGCCCGGACGGCGGGCGGTGATCGCCGGACTGGTCGGGGTCGGCGGAGTGGCCCTGCTGGTACTCAAGAGCGGCGCCCGGCTGGACGGCGTCGGCATCGCCTCGATGGTCGCCGGGATCTCACTGATGGCCATGGGAACCGTCCTCACCCGCCGCTGGGGCCGCCCCGAGGGCGCCACCCTGCTCGACCTCACCGGCTGGCAGCTCCTGGCCGGCTCGGTCTTCCTCGTCCCGCTCGCCGCCCTGGTCGAGGGTGCGCCGCCCGCCCTGAGCGCCGCCAACCTGGCCGGCTTCGCCTACCTCGGCCTGTTCGGCACCGCGCTCGCCTACTCCCTCTGGTTCCGCGGCATCGAGCACCTCGGCGCCGGCCCGGCCTCCTTCCTCGGCCTGATCAACCCGGTCGTCGCCACCCTCGGCGGCCTCCTCGTCCTCGGCCAGACCCTCACCCCCTGGCAGGCCCTCGGCCTCCTCCTCGCCCTCGCCGCCATGCTCGTCGGCCAGGCCCCCGCCCGCCGCACCCCGGCCGCCGCCCCCTCCGCGGCCACGGTCGCGGCCACAGCCGAGACCCCCGCCCCCCGCCCCGAACCGGCCACCGCCCGCTGACCAGCCCCTCCCGAACGCCCGCGCCCCGCCGAGGGGACTATCAGGATTTCGGCTCTGTTCCGTAGTCGGTGGTGACGCTGCGTCCTCGTTGTTATGGGAGGAGGATGCGGTGGCGGAGGAGGTTGAAGCTGGCCCGGCCGTACATCTGGCGCATGATCTTCTTCGTGCGGGTGTTCACGCCTTCGATGCGGCCGTTGTGGTGGGGCAGGGTGAGGCCGGCGTCCACGGCGGCGCGGTCGAGTTCAAGGCCGTTGCAGAAGCTCTGCAGGTGGGGCAGGTCGGCGGTGCGGACCCGGGTGATCCATTCGGTGAGCTTGGCGTCGTTGCCCGCGGCTGGCGTCAGCAGTTCGGCGAAGCCGCGGACGAGGCCTGCGAGCTCTGTCATCTCGTGGCAGGCGGCGGTGACGAGGTCTCGGAGCGCGGTCTCCTTGGTGCGCAGGCGGCCGGGGTGGGTGAGTAGGAGCCGGGCGGTGCGGCGCGGGGTGGTGACGGGGCGGTCGCCTTCGGCGCGGCCCTGGTTGAGGTAGCGGTGGAGCAGGTTGAGGCTGCCGGTGTAACCCTGCTCCTTGATCTCCCGGAACAGCTGCAGGACGGGTACGGCGGGCTCGGCCGTGCGCCTGGTGCGCAGGTGATCGCGGTAGGAGTCGACCAGGGTGGGCCGGTACTGGGGTGCGATCCGCTCGGCAGCCGGTTCGGGGATGCGCGCGTAGCGCTTGACCGTGTTCAGTGCCAGGCCGAGGCGGCGGGAGCAGTCCATCAGGCCGACGCCTTGATGGAGGAGGGCGTGGATCTTGTGCCAGCGTTCGCGGGTGGTCTGCTCGCGCACCCCGCCGGGACGGGGCGGGTTGACGGTCGCCCAGCACGTCGCGTGGGCGCGGACCTCGGCCAGGACTTTGTCGCACAGGTTCCGGAACAGATGCCAGCGATCGCTGACCTGCACCGCGTGCGGCATTGCGCGGCGGATCGCCTCGGCGTAGGTGGCCGAGCCGTCCCGGCACACCACTTCGGCGCCGGGATGCTCGCGCAGCCAGGCCTCCAAGGTGGCGGCCTCGCGGTCGGGCAGCACATCGATGCGCTGGCCGGTCTCGGCGTTGATGACGACCGTGGCGTAGCGCTGGCGGCGGCGCAGGGCGAAGTCGTCGACCCCGATTACCCGCGGGATCGGCACGATGGGTGTGGGGATGCGGCGCAGTAGACGCAGGGCGGTCGCGTAGGAGACGGGTGTGGCCAGGAACCGGGTGAGACGGGAGGCTGCCCGGCCGCATAACTCCTTGACCACCCTTGAGACCTGGCTGGTCAGACGTGTGGTGCGGCGTTGAAGACGCTCGATCAGCCCGGGGACTTGCTCGCGGAAGGTCTGTCGCCGGCATCCCAGGGCCGGGCAGACCAGGCGCCGTACCTGCACGCGGGCTACGACCTGCCGGCCGTCCACCGGCACATCCGCCACCGTCCGAACGTGATACCCGTGCACCTTCCCCGTCGGCACCCCGCACATCGGGCAGGGCGCCGGAACATCCCGGGTTCGGGCGATGATCCGGATCACCTCGCCGTCGTCCGCCACATCATCGATGACCAGCGCCGAAAGACCTGAAAACACATTTGCCACAAGGGAGTTGACATCTCGCACGTAACGTCAACGATCTCCGTCACCTGACGTCACCACCGACTACGGAACAGAGCCGAAATTCTGATACTCCCCCGCCGAGCCCCCTCGGCGGGGCGCGGGCGTGTCCGGAGGCCGGCGCGCAGCGGTGGGTGAGCGGGGCCCGGCGGGGGTCAGCCGGTGGCGCGGATGTAGATGTCGGCGGCGCCGGGGAGGCCGCCGGAGATGGTGGCGACGTAGATGCGGCGGGCCGTGGGGGCGTGGGTGGGGACGGCGGTGGGGCTCGGGGTGGGGGTCCAGGTGTGGCTGGGGGCGGGGTCGTCGGGGGTGGGCTCGTCCGGGGCGGCGGGCTCGTCCGGGACGGGGTCCGGGGCGGGGGCGACTACGGGGGCCGGGGCGGCGGAGGGGTCCGCGGGGTCGGCGGGGTCGGCAGCGGGGTCGCCGGACTCCGGCGCGGGGGTGGCCTCCGGGGACGGGCTCTCGGCGGGGGTGGGGGTGGGGGTGGCGGAGGTGGCCGAGGGGGACGGGGTCACGACGGGTGGCGGCGGGGAGTCGGGGAGTTCCGGGGCCTCGGACGGCTCGTCGCCGCCGAGGGCGGCGAGCAGGTCGGCGGGCAGCGGGGCGACCGGGCCGGGCGCGGGGAGGTCGTAGGCGCTGAGGAAGTCGCCGAGGCCGGGGGCCCTGCCGCCGCCGAGGCGGTAGTGCAGGTAGGCGACCGGGGCGCCGTCGGAGGTGTGGGTGTAGACGGCGCCGACCGGGACGTAGAAGCGGCCGACGCCGGGGTGCTGGGAGGGGTGGAGCCCGGCCAGGCGTTCGGCGCGGTCCCGGTCGGTCTCGCGGCCGGTGCCGCCGGCGGTGAGCGCGTTGACGCCGCGCACCACGAGGGCGGCGGCGACGGACACGCACAGCACCAGCCCGACGGCGACGGTGCGCCGCAGGACCGGGCGGCCGTGCAGGGCGGGCCACGAATCGGTCACCGTGCGCTCGGGTGGGATGCCGTCCACGGTTGTCTTGCTCCCCCGTTCGGTCAGAACGCTCGATCAGGACGTCTGATCAGGACATTTGTTCGAGTCGCCTGATCGGGACGTCACACTCTGCTCGACGTGGGACGGTAGCCGAGAGTTCCTCAGCCCAGGTAGGCGGGGGCGACCGCGGCCTTGGTGACGGGCTCCGCGCGGCCCGAGCCGTCCGCCGGGACGGTCCACAGGTCGGCGCCGTAGTCGCCGGGCAGGGCGTAGACCAGGGTGCCGTCGCCGGACCAGAGCGCCTGGTCGTCGATGTTGCGCTGCTCGGCGGTGGCGGTCTCGGTCATGGTGGCGAGGTCCAGCACGTACAGCCGCCACGGGGCGTCGGCGGGCAGGCCGGGGACGCGCTTCTTGTACGCGACGCGGGTGCCGTCCGGGGAGAGCGAGGGGCACTCGACGTTGTCGTGCAGGGCGGTGAGGGTGCGGGCGGAGAGGTCGCCGCGGACGAGGTGGGTCTGCCCGGCGCTGGCGAGGGTGGCGTAGAAGGTGGTGTCGTCGGCGAAGGTGACGCCCCAGATGTTGACGTCGTGCGCCTGGTACGGGCGGCCGTCCAGGACGACCGCGAAGTCCTCCAGGTTCTCCCGCAGGTTCCAGTCCCGGACGTCCACGATCGAGGTGCGGGTGGAGAAGTCGCTGCCCGCGTACGAGTCGCCGCTGACGAAGACCGTCCAGGCGGCGAGGTGTCCGGACGGCGAGACCCGGGAGCGGGTGGGGATGCCGGCCGCCGGGAACGAGCGGAGCTCGCGCAGGTGGCCGTCCAGGACGACGGCGCGGTAGGTGTCCTCCAGCGCGCCGTGCTGGGCCTGGAGGCAGATGCCGGTGCCGGCGGCGGCGTGGAAGCGCAGGCACTGGACGCCGGAGGCGGTGCGCGGGCCGTCCGGGTGGTCGGCGGCGACGGTGGTGATCTCGTCCCGGTGCGGGCCCCAGGCCATGTTGCGGAACAACAGCTGTCGTCCGCCGGACTGCACCTGTAGTGACACCGGGCCGGTTGCGACGGACGGCCCGCCGGGCTGGGCCTGGTCCCGGCGGGCGGTGCGGTCGGCGGCGTAGAGGACGGCCCCGGTGCCGACCGCACCGAGCAGCACGACGGCGACCAGCAGGATGATCACCCTGGTCCGGTTCCGCAGGTTCATCGGGTCTTCTCCTCCGGGGGCTTCACGGTGACGGGTTCGGACCCGCTCTCCACGGCGACGGGCTCGGACCCGGTCTCCACGGCGACGGGCTCGGACGGGTGCGGCAGCGCCGCGGCGGAGGGTTCGGACCGGCGCAGCACCGCCGCCGCGCCGAGCACGCACAGCGCCAGCGACCCCGCCGACCAGCCCAGCGCCGCCGGGCCGCCGACCACGCCCCACAGCGCGCCGAACAGCAGCGAGCAGGCGAACCGGGCGAGCGCCTGCCCGGTGCCGACCAGGGCGAGCCCGGCGCCGCGCTGCTCGGCGGGCACGGCGTCGGCGGCCGCCGCGGCGAGCACGCCGTCGGTGGCCGCGTAGAAGGTGCCGTGCAGCGCCAGCACGCAGAGCACCGCCGGCAGCCCGCGCAGCGGCGAGAGCAGCAGCCCGTACGCGAGCAGCAGCACCCCGTGCCCGGCGAGGAAGAGCCGGTGGCGGCCGATCCGGTCGGCGAGCGCGCCGAGCGGGACGGCGAGCATCAGGAAGGCCGCGGCGGTGCCCAGCGGCAGCAGCGGGAACAGGCCTACGGGCAGGTCCAGCCGGCGCTGGACCAGCAGGTAGAGGAAGGAGTCGCTGACGGTGGTGAGGCCGAGCAGGACGGCGCAGAGCGTCAGCCGGCGCAGCCCCGGCAGCCGCAGCAGGGTGAGGCCGGCGCGCAGCGAGGGGGCGGACGCCGACGCGTCGTCGCCCTGCTGCCGGTTCGGCACGAACAGCAGCAGGATCAGCACGCCGAGCGCCGCCACGCACGAGCTGACCGTGAACACCGCGTCGTAGCCGTGCCGTTCGCCGCCGTCGGCGAGCAGCGGGCCGCCGGCCAGCCGCAGCACCAGGAAGGCGGTGAGCGGGCCGAGCAGCGCCCCGGCCGTGTCCATCGCGCGGTGCACCCCGAACGCCCGGCCCCGGTGGGCGGGTTCGGTGGCGAGCGAGATCATCGCGTCCCGGGGCGCGGTGCGCAGGCCCTTGCCGGTGCGGTCGACGGCGATCACGGCGCCGATCAGCGGCACGGTGTGGACGAGCAGCAGCAGCGGCCGGCACAGCGCGGACAGCCCGTACCCGACGGCCGCGACGGCCTTGTGGCGGGCGGCGCCGTCGCGGCCGCGGCGGTCCGAGAGGTGGCCGCCGACCAGCCGGACCAGCGCGCTGAAGCCGTTCTGGATGCCGTCGAGCAGGCCGAATCCGAGCGGGGAGAGGCCGAGGCCGGTGAGCAGGTAGAGCGGGAGGACGGCGGTGACCATCTCGGAGGAGATGTCGGTGACCAGGCTGACCGTGCCGAGGGCGAGGACCGCCCCCGGCACGGCGCCCCGCCGCGCCCGACCGGTGGCCGGCCCGGTCGCCGCCCCGGTCGCCGCCCCGGCGGGGGCCTCAACGGCGGTCGGGGCGGCGGCGGTCGGGGCCGCGGGGGCCTTCGAGCTGCGGGAGTCCGCGACGTACACGGGCGTCAGTTCCAGATTCCGGTGATGTCGGCGGCGCCGGCCGAGTTGCCCGCGTGGGCGTTGACCCCGGCCAGGTCCTCCAGGGTGTGCAGCACGTCGTAGTGGTTGTACGTGGTGGCGGTGCTGCTGCCGGGGGCGACGTGGGCGCCGTAGACCAGGGTCGGGATGCGGTTGCCGGACAGCTTGTTGTCCTCGTCGAAGGTGAGCAGGAGCAGGCTGTTGTGGCTCTTCGCCCACTGCGCGTACCCGTCGAGGTTGGCCTGGAGCCAGGAGTCGCCGGTGCCGACGGAGCAGTCGTGCATGTCGTCGCAGAGGTCCGGAACGACGAAGGAGACCTTCGGCAGGGTGCCGTAGTCGCTCGGGAACGCGTCCATGCCGTACGCGCTGGAGGTGGGCACGTTGCCGAAGCCGAACCACGGGTTGTGCTTCTGGGCGTAGCCGCCGCTGCTGCAGTCGGTGGCGCCCGGGCCGGGCAGGCCCTCGTTGTAGCTGGCCCAGGTCTGGCCGGAGCCGATCAGCTCGGACGCGAGGTTGGGTTGCTGCAGGGCTCCGACGTCCACGCAGCCGTCGTCCACGATGCCCTGGGAGCCGCCGGAGAACAGCATGTAGTAGTTGGGCTGGCTGGGGTGGGTGAGCGCGTAGGACTGGGTCAGCGTCGCGCCGCCGGCCACCAGGGTGGTGTTGATGTACGGGGCCTTGGAGCTGCCGATCACCTGGGAGTAGGCGTGGTTCTCCAGGACGACGACGACCACGTGGTCGGGCGCGGGCAGGCCGGCGGTGCCCGCGGCGGTGTCGGCGGCCGCACTGCCGCCGACGGCCCAGAGGCCGAGCGAGCCGGCCACCAGGCCGAGGCCGGCGGCCAGCGCGGTGACCGGACGCAGCGGGCGGAGCGGGCGCGGCCGACGGCCGGGGCGCGGGCGGGAGGCGGCGGCGGAACCGGGGGTGCGCGGTCGTGCGAAGGCCATGGTGTCCTCCGGGTGTCGGGGCTTCCTGGCGGGAGCGCCGAGAACAGTAGGAGTGCCGCGGTGACGTGTACCGCACAAGACAGGTGAAGAACAGGCGAACAGCTGCCGCGCCCGGGCGGACCGCCGGCGTCGGACGTCACACCCGCCGCGATTGACCCGTTCCGCCCGGGCGTGGTGGGATCACCGGGGCTTGGGACGAAAGGGTGCGGTACGTGAGCGGACTGGTCGCCGTCGTCCCCCGCACCCTGGTCGTCGGGGTCGGCGCGAGCAGCGGCGCCGAACGGACCGAGGTGCTGCGGCTGCTGACGGACACCCTCCGGGAGGCCGGGCTGGACCGCGCCGAGGTGGCCCGGCTGGCCACCGTGACGGGCAAGGCGGACCACCCGGCGGTGCGCTGGGCGGCCGACCACCTCGCCGGCGTACCGGTGGACGAGCACCCGCCCGAGGCGCTCGCGGGCGTCCCGGTACCGAACCCCTCCGCCGCCGTCGGCACGGCCGTCGGCACCGCGAGCGTGGCCGAGGCGGCGGCGCTCGCGAGCGCACCGGGGGGCCGGCTCCTGGTCGCCAAGCGGAAGTCGGCGCGGGCCACGGTCGCGATCGCCCGAGCGGCGGTGCACGGACGACACGCGCTACTCGCCCTCGGCGACGACCCGCGACCCGCCGTACCGCCCGGCCCGTACGAGCCGCACCGCGCCCACCATCGGCCCTGACCGCCCGAACCACCCGGACCAGCCGCACCACCCAGCGAGGAGACCCCGCGTGACCGCCCCCGAACCCGACCTGCGCCACCACGGCGACGCCGAGGTGCGCGCCGACGGGCTCGGCCTGGTCGACCTCGCCGTCAACGTCCGCACCGGCACTCCCCCGACCTGGCTGCGCGAGCACCTCGCGGCCACCCTCGGCGACCTCGCCGCCTACCCCGACCAGAGCGCCGCGCGCGCCGCCGTGGCCGCCCGGCACGCCCGCCCGGTCGAAGAGGTGCTGCTCACCTCGGGGGCGGCGGAGGCGTTCGTCCTGCTGGCACGCGTCCTGACGCCTCGTCACATCGTCGTGGTGCACCCCCAGTTCACCGAACCGGAGGCGGCCCTGCGGGACGCCGGACACCGGGTGCACCGGGTGCTGCTCTCCCCCGGGAACGGCTTCCGGCTGGGCGCCGTACCGGAGGAGGCGGACCTGGTCGTCCTCGGCAACCCGACCAATCCGACCTCCGTGCTGCACCCCGCCGAGGCCGTCGCCGCGCTGGCCCGACCGGGGCGCACCCTGGTGGTGGACGAGGCGTTCATGGACACCGTCCCGGGCGAGCGGGAGTCCCTCGCCTCCGCCCGGGACCTGCCCGGCCGGGTCGTCGTGCTCCGCAGCCTCACCAAGACCTGGGGGCTGGCCGGACTGCGGATCGGCTACGTGCTCGGGCCGGCACCGCTGATCGCCGACCTCGGCGCCGCCCAGCCGCTCTGGCCGGTCTCCACCCCGGCACTGGCCGCCGCCGAGGCGTGCAGCGGCCCGGCGGCGCTCGCCGAGGCGGAGCTGGCGGCGGCCGACCTGGCGCTCTGGCGCGAGCACTTGGTGAAGGGCCTGGCCGCCTTCCCGTCGGTGCGGCTGTACGGCGAACCGGCCGCCTCCTTCGTCCTGGTACGGCTTCCGGACGCGGCGGCGGTCCGGCGGCGGCTGCGCGAGCACGGCTTCGCCGTCCGGCGCGGGGACACCTTCCCGGGGTTGGGCGAGGAGTGGCTGCGGATCGCCGTCCGGGACGAGGCGACCACCGACCGGTTCCTCAACGCCCTTGAGACCGTGCTCGGTTCGGCCTGACCGGCGCAACACCAGCCCACCCCCGGCCGCCGTCCGACCGCCCATCAGGCCGGACGGGTGGACGCACAACAGCACACCCCAGGCCGACCCAGCGAGCGCTACTGGAGCCCGAGCGCCTCCCCCGCCAGGGCGGTGCCCTGCACGCGGGCCGCGATCTTGGCGAAGGCGGTGTCCCGCGAGGTGGAGGCGTCGTCTGCGAACGGTGAGAATCCGCAGTCGTCGGTCGTGCCGAGCTGGTCGACCGGGATGTGCCGGGCTGCGGCCAGCACCCGGTCGCGCACCTCCTCCGGGGTCTCCACCCTGGGATCGATCGGGTCGGTCACTCCGACGAACACCCGGATTCCGGGGCGGAGTTGATCCGCGATGACGGCGAGCACGCGGTCGGGGTCGGCCTCGCTCGCCAGCTGCACGTAGAAGTTGCCGACCCTGAGCCGGAAGAGCTTCGGCAGCAGCTCGGCGTAGTCGACGTCCAGGCTGTGGGTGGAGTCCTGGTCCCCGCCCGGGCAGGTGTGCACGCCGAGGCGGGCCCGCTCCTCCTCGGTGAACCGGTCGAGCACCTGGTTGTTGAGGGCCACGAAGTCGTCCAGCAGACTGCCCGACGGGTCCAGCTTGAGCGACAACCGGGCCTCGGTGAAGTCGAGTTGGACGACGTGGGCGCCCGCGTCCAGGCAGCCGCGAATGTCGGCCTCGGCCTCGTCGGCCAGGTCCTTCAGGAAGGTCTCGCGCGAGTACCCGTCGATGCCGTCGGCGGGGTAGAGCAGGCTGAGCGCGGAGGGTGCGATGACGGCCTGCTTGACGGGCTGCGAGGTGTGCCGCAGGGCGTCGCGCAGATAGGTCTCGGCACGGACCCGGTACCGGAAGGGTCCGGCGGTCAGCCGCGGCAGCTGCCGGGTGTGTCCGTCGGCGAAGGGGATGACGGCGCCGTCCCCGGCGAGGGAGGTCAGCCCGGCGAGGGGGTACGTGACGAAGCTCGGCTTCGCCTGCTCGCCGTCCACCAGGACGGGGCAGCCGAGCTCCGCCAGCCTGGCCAGGGTGTCTGCGGTGGCCTCGTCCTGCAGCTTCTTCAGGTCGGCGTCGGACAGCCGCCCCTCGGCGTGTTCGGTCAGGGCGTTCAGCAGGGTGCTCGGCCGGGGGATGCTGCCGATGGGCTCCGTGAGAATGGTCATGACGGGACGGTAGAAAGGGCGGCGCCCCGAGCACAACGGGGCGCACGGCGCACTCCGCTCGACCATTCCCACCTCGTACGCCCTACCCTTCTCCATTCACGCCCCTGGAACAGCACACCCCTCCGCCCAATCCCGTAGCGTGGCGAAGTCGTCGGCGAGCAGGCCGAGTCGGGGGTTGACGTGCAGGGCGAGCGCCGGGCCGGGGTGGTGGGCGGCGATCCACTCCTCGTCCTGCGGGCCGAGTTCGTCGTCCACCCAGACGAACGGGCGCCCGGCGGCCCAGGCGACCACGTCCCTGGTCTTCCAGTGCAGCCCGTCCCGCTCCTCGCCGAACAGGTCGGACCAGCTGATGTACGGGAGTTCGGGCAGGCCCAGGTGCGGGCCTATGTGGGTGTTCGCCTCGCCCATCCATCCGGTGGCCCACACCAGTTCGTACGGCAGTGCCAGCAGTTCCGCGCCGTGCGAGGGGTTGAGCCAGACCCGCAGCGGCTTGACCCGGACGGCGGGGGGTTTGGCGTGCCTGGCGCGGGTCGCCTGCCGGGCCTGGACCGCCGCCAGGTGCTCCTGCTTCGCCACCCACCAGGAGGGGCGCAGCCGGTGGGTGGCGTAGCCCTCGGGCCTCCGCTTCGGCGCGGCGTAGGGGTTGAGCGGTCCGTCCACGTCGAGGAGGAGCAGGGGCTGCTGGGTCATGCCATGAATTCTCGGTCCGGCGGGGGCGCTTGACCAGCGGTTTGCGGGCCGGGGCCCCGACCGTAAGGCCTACGCCGGGTCCTACGGTCGGGACCACGGCGCCGGGCGCCCTACGGGCGGGACCACAGGTTGCGGGCGGCGAGCAGCGGGAGCACGCCCTCGCCGAACCAGTACGCCTCCTCCAGGTGCGGCATCCCGCTCAGCACGAACTCGTCGACGCCCAGCCCGTGGTACTCGCAGATCAGGTCCGCGACCTCCCGGTGGCTGCCCACCAGCGCCGTTCCGGCGCCGCCGCGCAGCAGCCCGATACCGGCCCACAGTCCGGGGTACACCTCCAGCCGCTGCGCCGAGCCGCCGTGCAGCGCGAGCATCCGCCGCTGCCCCTCCGACTCGCTCGCGGCGAGGGCCCGCTGGGTCTCCCGCACCCGGTCCGGGTCCATCGCGGCGAGCAGCCGTTCGGTCTCCGCCCAGGCCTGCGCGGCGGTGTCCCGGGTGATCACGTGCAGCCGGATGCCGAACCGGACGGTCCGGCCCCGGGCGGCGGCCAGGTCGCGGATCCAGCGGATCTTCTCCCGGACCTGGGCGGGCGGTTCGCCCCAGGTCAGGTAGACGTCCGCGTGCTCGGCGGCGACGTCGCCGGCGGCCGGGGAGGACCCGCCGAAGTACACCGCCGGGACCGGGTCCGGCAGCCGGTTCAGCCGCGCCCCCTCGACCCGCAGGTGCGGTCCGTGGTGGTCGACCGTCTCCCCCGCCCAGAGCCGTCGGGTGATGTCCAGGAACTCCCCGGTCCGCGCGTACCGGGCGTCCTTGTCCAGGAAGTCCCCGTAGGCGCGCTGCTCGGCGGACTCCCCGCCGGTCACCACGTTGAGCAGCAGCCGTCCGCCGGACTGCCGCTGGTAGGTCGCGGCCATCTGCGCGGCCAGTGTCGGGCTGATCTGCCCGGGCCGGAACGCCACCAGGTACTTCAGCCGCTCGGTCACCTGGCTGAGCATCGCGGTGGTCAGCCAGGCGTCCTCGCACCAGGCCCCGGTCGGCGTCAGCACCCCTTCGAAGCCCAACTGCTCGGCGCTGCGGGCGATCTGGCCGAGGTAGCCGACGCTCGGCGGCCGGTCCGAGCCGGCCGTGCCGGGCGTGGAGCCGTGCCCGCCGCCGACGATCAGCCGGCTGTCGCCGTTGGTGGGGAGGAACCAGTGGAAGGTGAGAGCCATGGACGGACACACTCCTGGGGCCGGTACTGCCTGCGGTCGGTTGTCGGAACCCGCCGACCGCGACACCCGTCCGCCCACACCCGCCCCAGGTCCACGTGCAGACGGCGCACGAGGAGGGGGCGGCCCGGAGCAGTCATGGCCCGATTCTCCGGGACCGACCCACCCCGATCAAGACCCACTCCGATCAGGACGCGGCCCGATCAGGACCCACCTCGATCAGGACGCGGCCCGATCAGGACCCAGCCGGGGCGCGACCACGACGCCCCGGCCGGAGCACCGGCGCACCGCATGGAGCGCCGACGCCCGCCGGTCAGCCCTTCGGCACCCCGTAGGTGTACCAGCCGCTCCAACCGCCGCCCGAGTTCCGGTCGATGTACTGCTGGTAGCCGTCGGCGCCGCGCGCCGAGGGGGTGAGGGCGCCGGACTGGTTGGAGCTGACGATGGTGATCCGACTGACCAGGCTGCCGCCCATCCTGGTCCAGGCGCTCAGGTTGCTGCTGTTGCCGATCGTCCAGCGCGTCCACATGGCGTGGTCGGTGCCGACCACGAAGACCTGCTGGGTGCCGTCCTGGAAGGTGTGGAAGGCCTGGCCGCCGACGCCGTAGTCCCCGCCGCACAGGAAGTCGCCGCCGAAGATCGTGCTGCCGCAGTGCGCGGGGCTGGTGATGGCAGCCGAGGCGGGGGCGGCGGCCAGGCCGATGCCGGCGAGGGCGGCGGCGACCGCGACGGCGGCCTTGATCTTGTTCACAACTGCTCCTGACTCGTCGGGTACGGGACCCGTCGACCGGCCGGGACGTCCGTGGCGGAGCCCGCCCGGCGCCCGTCCGGCGGGCCCTCACCGGTAGCAACGGGCGCGGCGGCCAACCGAGTTCACCGCGATCCCGACCGGATCCGGCCGACCCCGCAGAGGCCGGGGAACGACGGGACGCCCGCGGGCCCCCTCCCGTCTCGGGAG
>NZ_JBHVET010000061.1:0-19802 GCF_042802135.1 Kitasatospora sp. NPDC057512 | reverse complement strand
GGCCCCCCCCGCAACAATCTTTCCCATCTTCGGGGCTGCCGGGGGCCGGGCCCCCCGCCGGCCGCGGGGCGCGCCCCACCTCCGGGAACCCCTTCTGCCGCTTTCCAGTGGCACGCTTTTCTGTTTTTCTGCGGACGGAGTGTGGAGAATGTGTGGCATCGCCGGCGTGGCCCGGATTGACGGGACCGCCCTGCCCGAGGGGGCCGAAGCGCTCCTGGAGGCGTTCGCCCGCACACTCGCCCACCGCGGCCCCGACGACCGCCGGCTGCTCTGCGACGGCCCCGTGGGCATGGCCTTCAACAGGCTCTCCCTGGTCAACCCGGAGGACGGCGCCCAGCCCCTCGTCAGCTCGGACGGCAATCTCGTCCTGATCGCCAACGGCGAGGTCTACAACCACAAGGAGCTCGCCGCCGGCCTGCCCTCCGGCACCCGTCTGAGCACCGGCTCCGACTGCGAGGTCCTCCTCTACCTCTACCAGCGCGACGGCCTGCGCTTCCTCGACCGGGTCAACGGCATGTTCGCCTTCGTCCTGTGGGACCGCGCACGCGGCGTCCTGCTGATGGGGCGCGACCGCTTCGGCATCAAGCCGCTCTACTACCACCGCAACGGCGAACGCGTCGTCTTCGCCTCGGAGATGAAGGCCCTCTTCGCGGACGCCGCCACCCCGCGCCGCCTCGACTGGAGCCGCGCGCTGAGCGAGTACGACATGAACGCCACGCCGGGGTTCGTGCACGGCCGCATCACCACCTGGTTCGAGGACCTCCAGATCGTGGCACCCGGCACGATCCTGCAGATCCGGCTCCAGGACGGCACGACCAGCGAGCACCGCTACTGGGAACTGCCCGGCTCCGACGCCCACTCCGACATGACGGACGAGGACTACATCGCGGAGTTCCGCGACCTGCTCGCCGCCTCCGTCGCCGACTGCGCCACCGCCGACACGGAGCTCGGCCTCTTCCTCAGCGGGGGCATCGACTCCGCCGCCGTCGCGGCGCTCGCCCCGGGCTCCGGCCTCCAGACCTTCACCGCGCTGACGCCCGGCACCGTCCTCAACGGCGACGCCCGCGGCGGGCACCGGACCGCCGAACTGCTGGGCCTGGCCAACCACCAGGTGCTCATCGGCTCCGACCGGGTCCCGGGCCCGCAGGAGTGGCGCGACCTCGTCTGGCTGGCGGAGACGCCGCTGGTGGGCCCCGAGATCTTCTACAAGTTCGAGCTGCACCGCTTCGCCCGGCAGAACTTCCCCGACATCAAGGGCATGCTGCTCGGCGCCGCCGCCGACGAGATGAACGGCGGCTACATCCCGAGCTTCGCCGGCGAGGGCGGCACCTGGGAGGACTTCGAGTCCAACCTCGGCGACCTGTACCGGCGGCAGGCGCTGGAGCGCAACCCGAAGCTCGGCCACTGGTGGGAGCACCAGGGCGTCCCGCTGCTCAACGACACGGAGATCGACCCCGCCTCGCCGTACCGGGACGACCACTTCGCCGGCTACTTCGCCTGGCAGTACCGCACCCTGGAGCAGTACAACGTCTGGCACGAGGACCGCACCGCCGCCGGCAACAGCGTCGAGGCCCGCGTCCCGTTCCTCGACCACCGCCTCGTCGAACTCGTGGCCCGGATCCCCGCCGCCCGCCGCTCCGCGCTGCTGTGGGACAAGCGCATCGTGCGCGAGGCCCTGAAGGGCATCCTGCCCGAGGAGATCCGCACCCGGCCCAAGGGCTACTTCTTCCACGGCGAGGGCGCCCGGCACACCGACCGCTTCTTCACCCGGCTGCTCGCCCAGGACGGCGCCGCCCTCCTGGAGGAGGCGCTCTCCAGCGACAACGCGCGCCGCTACCTCAACGCCGACGGTCTGCGCACCACCCTCGACCGGCTGGAGCGCAGCCCCAGCACCGGCAGCACCGAGCTGCTGCTGCGGATCGTCAACCTCGGCCTCCTGGACGTGATGACCTCCCGGCTGCCGGCCGCGCCCTCGCTGGCCGCGGCCCGTCCCACCCCGGTGGAGCTGAAGATCGGCGACTGGGAGCGCGAGGCGCGGGACATCGTCGCCCGGGTCGTCAGCGAGCCGGAACTCGACCGCGGGGCGGTCTACGCACTGGCCGACAACGCCCTGCTCGCCACCGTGCCCGCGCAGCCGGACTCGTGGTTCGTGGTGGTCGACGGCAGCTTCGAGTACGAGATCTCGGCCTCCGGGGACCCGGCCTGGCTGGCCCTCCTGCGGACCCTCGACGGCACCCTCACCCTGGGCGAGGCGCTGGCCAAGACGGGCGGCGAACTCGCCGAGGTGACCGAGCCGTTCCAGGAGGCGCTGGCCGTCGGCGTGATCACCGCGGTGCCCGGGACCGGGGAACCGGTCCGGCGATGAGCACGCCGTCCCCGGCGCCCACGGCCGACCGCACCGGCTTCGCGGCCCGCGCCTTCGACCGTTCGGCCTGGCCGCCGCAGCCCGTGCGCCTGCTGTCGGCGGCCGCGATGGCGGCCTTCGCCGTGGCGCTCTGGCTCCAGGGCGGCACCTGGCGCGTGGCCGCCGTGCTCGTCGCCCTGGACGCGCTGGCCGGACTGCTGCCGTGGCGGATGCCGCGGACCCTGCGCACGGGTGCCGCGTACTGGGGCGAGAACGCGATCGCCGTCGCCGTGCCGGCCGCCTTCATCGCGGTCGCCGCCGCCACCGGCGCACCCTGGCTGACCAGGGGCGCGGCCTGGTGGTGGTACCTCGTGGCGATCGGGCTGGCCGCGGTCCTGCTGCTGGCCGGGGGCATGAACTTCCGGCTGCTGCTCTCCGGCGACCTGGCCTTCCTGATCGGCCCCTCCACCCCGCTCCAGGCGCGGACGAGGGTCGCGACGGGGACCCTGGCGCCCTTCGGCGAGGAGGCGCTGTACCGGTCGTTCGCCGTCACCGCGGCGGGGCCGGCCGGCGTCGTGACCTCGCTGCTGGGCGCGGCCGCCTTCATCGCCCGCCACCACGTCGGCGACAGCCACTGGCGCAAGGCCCCGCGGGTCGTGGCCGTGGAACTCCTGGCCGCCCTCTCGCTGCTGGCCCTGGTCGCGCTGTCCGGCTCGGTCCTCCCCGCGCTGCTGGCCCACCTGGTCAACAACGCCCCGTCCGTCCTGCTCGAGCACCAACGTTCACAGAAAGAGAGCCATGGCTGACAACTCGTCCTCCTCCCTGCCGGAGTTGCGCGCCCAAGGCTTCCTCCCGGACGCGCCGCTCTGCGTCTTCCAGGCGGGCTCCATCGTGCGCGGCTGGGGCAACCCGAGCAGCGACATCGACCTGTTCGTGATCACCGAGGAGCCGTGGCAGGGCAGCCTCCACGGCGCCCCCATCCCGCTCGGCGCGGACGAGTTCCGCGCGCTGGAGACCTACGTCCACGGCACCCGCTGCGACATCCGGTACATGACGGACGCGCAGATCGACGCCGTGCTGGCGAAGGTCTCGCACGAGGCCTTCGAGAGCGCGATGGGCGAGGGCGTCCAGCTCGACCGCCAGGAGACGGTCATGCTGGAGTGGCTCCGGCACGGCCAGGGCCTGGAGAACGAGGCCTGGCTGACCAGGCGCGCGGAGGAGCTCAAGGCCTCGGCCTTCGGCTCCGTGCTGGTGCAGCGTGGTCTGAACTACGCCGACACCCGCGTCGAGGACGCCGTGGGACAGATGTCGATCGGCGACCTGGAGAGCGCGGTGCTCTCGGCCCGCGTCGCCCTGGAGTACGCCGTGGACGCGCTGCTCGCCTCGTACGCCGAGTACGGGCAGAACGCCAAGTGGCGGGCCAGGCGCTTCCGGGCGGTGGAGCAGTCGGTGCTGTCGTTCGACGAGTACTGGGCACTGGAGACCATGCAGTCCTTCGACCCGGCCGACCCCGCGGCGTGGGTCAACGAAGTCCTGCCCGTCTGCCGCAGGATCTCGATGAGCGTGGTCCTCTGATATGGCAGAGCAGCCCGTTCTCTCCGTCGACCAGGTTCCCTCGTACCGGCCCGACGTCCGGGTCCGCAATGTGCGGGGCCGATTCCTGGTGGCCGTCGTCGCCAAGGAACCGTTCGAACTGTCCGAATCGGCCAGTTTCATCTGGAAGCAGATCGACGGACGGAATTCGATCGCCGATATCGGCCGGCTGCTGGCCGCCGAGTACGACATCGACGCGGAAACCGCTACCGCAGACACCAAGGAAATTCTGGAATATCTCGCGACGACCGGCTCCGTCGTCTTCTGACGCGCGCACCGGGTCGAATGTGGCGGCGGACCGCGAGATGTACTCGATTGGAAAGAGATGAATACCACCATGCTCACAGCGAACATCTCGCTGACTCCCGAGCGCACCCGATCCGCCTCCGTCACCTGGAGCAACCGCCGGCTGTCCGTATCCGACGCGGTGAGCACCGACGCGGGCTCCGGCGACTACTTCGTGCCGAGCCTCCCGGTCGAGGTCCACTGCCACGGTCTGGGCAACGTCGACTTCTCCGACTTCGGCCGCATGGACCTCAAGGAGCTCAACGAGGCCGCCCGGGCCGAGGGGATCATCTGCATCCCCACGCTCTACCTGCGCCAGGAGCGCCTCGACGGCTTCGTCGGCTTCATGGGCGAGTTCTCCCGGATGCGCGCCGACGGGGAACTCCCCCACATCGGGGCGATCGCCCTGGAGGGCCCGCTGGTCGCCAGCTTCGGCGGCACCCCGGCCAGTTCCGTCTGGGCGCCGTCCCGCGCGGAGTGGGAGAAGCTCGCCTCCTGCGGCCCGCTCGGCCTGGCCTACCTGATGGTCTCGCCCGACGCCCTGACGCCCGGCTCGTACCTCGCGCCGGCGCTGCCCGCGGGCTACCCGGACCTCGAGTGGATCGTCACCACCCTGGTGGAGCGCGGCGTCCGTCCGGCCCTGGGCCACTTCACCCGGGAGGACCCGCAGTTGGGGGCCGACTGCGTGGAGACCGCGATCAGCGCGGCCGAGGCCGCGGACTTCCCCGGCCGGGGCGTCCGCGTGATCACGGACCACCTCTTCAACGAGATGCCGCTGCTGATCAAGCACGCGTTCCGCACCTCCCGGGCGAAGGCCGAGCGCGACGCCGTCATCGCCTCGTACGACCTGCCGTCCTGGTCCCTCGCGGACCTGCACGAGCAGGTCGGCCCGGTGCCGGCCGCGATCATCCGCGCCGCGCACGCCGGCCGGATCACCGCCTGCCTCAACTTCGACGGCGAGCACGTCGACTTCGCGATCGCCAAGCGCGCGGTGGAGCTGGCCGGACCGTCGAACATGATGCTGATGACGGACCGCAGCGACACCCCGGACCTGGGCGGGCAGCACCTCCACCGCGACGCCGAGAACTCCCTCTGGTACCAGCACGAGGGCGTCGTCGCGGCCGGCACCCAGCCGATCGACCAGCAGATCGCCAACGTGCGCGGCCTGGGCGTCCCGGAGGCCGACATCTGGCACCTGATCTCCTTCACCGCCTACCGCACCTTCTTCCCGGAGGTCGACCTGCTCGGCCGCGAGCCGCAGCGGGGCTGCTTCGTCCTGGACGGCAAGCGGATCGCCGTCGGCTGATCCGCCGGCCCGGAGGGGGACGCCACCGTGACCATGTTCGATCCCGACCCCGACTGCATCGTGTGCGTGTGCCGCTCGGTGTCCGAGGCCGAGATCGTCGCCGCGATCCGGGCGGGGGCGGACTCGCCGGACGGCATCGGCGACCGCTGCCTGGCGGGCACGGGCTGCGGCGGCTGCGTCGAGGCGCTCCGCGAACTGATCGAGGACTTCGGTCACTGACGACACCGAGGGACAGGGAAGCACCCACATGGACACACCCGTGAGCGAGCCGGGCCTGCGGGCCTTCATGGGCATCCTGCCGCCGACCCCGCACATCCGCGTGGCCGAGTTCACCCGCGGCCGGCCGGAGCTCGACACCGGCCGGCTGGAGGACATGGAGACCATCTACGCGCGGGTCACCGGCCAACGGCCGTCCATCGCCCTGGACCACCCGCGACCGGACGCCGCGGCCGACGAGGAATACGGGGAAGGGGTGCTGAACGGCATCTGGTGCGGTCGGGCGCAGCCGTTCCCCACCCCCGAGGACGCCCTGGCCGTGCTGCACGGCTACTGCCGGGCGCTGATCCCGCACGGTGCCCTGCACCTGGACACCGACCGTCCCCGGTGGGAGCGCGGCGACACCGCCGAGGAACTCCTCGGCCTCCTCGCCGCGACCGGCTTCCACCCCAAGCGGGTCGAGTGCGAGCCGGCCCGCGTCCGTGTCCTCGCGATCAGGAAGTGGCGCTGCTGCGCTGACGGCCCCCGCCCGCTGTACGACACCCACGCCGTCTAGCCCAGCAGTAGGAGCTCCATGATGATGTCCCCGACGCAGTCCACGCCGCCCGACCGCTCGGTGTTCTGGCGGATCTGGACCGCGCACAGCACCAGCGCCTTCGGCACGGCCGTCACGACCGTCGCGATGCCGCTGGTGGCCGTCCTCGTCCTGAACGCCAGCACCTTCGAGACGAGTCTGGTCGCGGCGGCGAGCATGTGCGCGTGGCTGCTGGTCGGTCTGCCGGCCGGGGTGATCGTGGACCGGCTCCCGCTGCGCCTCGTCCTCGTCTCCGCCGACCTGATCCGCGCCGCGGCCCTGGTGTCGGTCCCGCTGGCCGTCTACTTCGACGTGCTGACCCTCGCCCAGCTCGTGGCCGTCGCCTTCGTGATCAGCGTGTCGAGCGTGATCTTCGAGGTGGGCTACTCGACCTACCTGCCGACGGTGGTCGCCAAGGAGCGGCTGATCGCCAGCAACAGCCTGATCCAGGGCAGCGAGTCGCTCTCCCAGATCGCGGGCCCGGCCCTCGGCGGCAGCCTCGTCCAGGCGCTGGGCGCCGCGTACAGCCTGATCGCGGACGTGGTGAGCTACCTCCTCTCGGCGACGCTGCTGATGACCGTCCCCTCGCCGCTCGACGGCGGGCAGAAGAAGGCCAAGCGCAACATGGTGGCCGAGATCCGCGAGGGCATCGAGTTCGTCCGGCGGCACCCGGTGATCCGCCCGCTCGTCTTCGTCGGCACCGGGCTCAACTTCGCCACCGCGGCCATCGACGCGCTCACCGCGGTCTTCCTCGTCCGCACGGTGCAGGCCAACTCCTTCACCGTGGGCTTCCTCATCGCCGGCCTGGGCATCGGCGGGGTCCTCGCCGCGGCGGTCACCACCGCCCTGGTCAAGTGGCTGGGCCCGACCCGGGCCGCGGTCCTCGCCCTGTTCGCCGCCCCGGTCTCCGCGCTGCTGATGCCGCTGACCTTCCACGGCTGGGGGCTCTCGCTGTTCCTGCTGGGGAACGTGGGCTGGGGCCTGTGCACGGTCACCTTCGCCATCATCAGCCGCACCTTCCGCCAGACGGCCGTCGCGCCGGAGCTCATGCCGCGCGTGGTGGCCACCGTCCGGTTCTTCTCCTGGGGCGTCTTCCCCGTCGGCGCCCTCCTCGCGGGCGTGCTCGGCCAGCTGATCGGCAACCGCGGATCCCTGCTGGTCTGCTGCCTGTTCACCCTGCTGATCCCGGTCCCGATCCTGTGTTCGCCGCTGCGCAAGAAGCCCGACTTCCTCGACCCCGCGACCGCCGAACCGATCAAGACCCTCAGCTGAGGCGGACCCCCGCCCCCAGCACTTCGGCCTGATTCGACGTCAAGTTCGCGTCGAATCAGGCCGTTTGACGTCATCCCAACCTCCGGATCCTGCCGCACCACCACGGGTTTCGGCTGACGACCGGTCAATCTTGGCCGGAAACCCGCGGGTTGGCCCCATCGTTATTGAAAGACCCCTCGACACGTTGTTATGGTCACGAACTGTCGTGATCAAGTCAGTTACGAGGGGATGATCATGGACGAGCCGAAGCCGCGTCCGAACGGCGCACGACCTCCGACGGGAGGCGACCGCACCCCGGCCGCCAGGACGGACGGCGGCCCGGGGTGGTCCCTCGCCCCGGTCGCGATGCTGCGCCACGCGGGCTACCCGCTCTCGCTGCTGGACCGCGTCGTCTCCTCCCCGACCGCCCGGGCCGCCGACGCCGTCCTCGACCTGCGGGACGAGGCCGTCGAGCTGGGGCGGCGACTGAAGGCCGACCTGCGCGCGGAGCGGGCCGGCACCCGGGGCGACCTCGCCTCCGGCGTCGGCATGCTCCGCCCCTTCCCGCCCGCCGACCTCGCCCGGCTCGAAGCCGAACTCGGCCCGGCCGCCCTGGACACGGCCAAGCGCTACCAGGACGCGGTGCTGGCCCTGGACGGCCACTGGGAGGCCTTCGAGCGGGAGCACGGCACCGCCCTCGCCGACGCCCGCCGGACCGTCGTGGACCTGTTCCGCGAACCCTCCCTCCAGCAGGTCCTGCTGCTGTCCAACGACGCCCGCTTCGAGGAGTTCACCGCCTGGCTCGCCTCCGGCGGCGCCGGGTCGGACGGCCACGTCAAGCGGATGACCGACCTGCTCGCCATGTACCTCCAGCGGGTCACCACCAAGAACGAGACCCACTCGCACTTCGGCCCCCTGGCCGTCGCCCGGACGGCACCGGAGGGCGCCGCCGCCGGCGTCGGCTGGTCCACCGGCCCGCTGCGCCGGATCGCCCTGCTCAGCCACTGGGCGGGCGAGGCGATGGCCGAGGTCTTCAGCGCCCGGCCGGAGGCCTTCGAGACGGTGCGCCCCCGCCGGCGGCCCCTCGCCTTCGCCGAGGGCCCCGTGGTCCGGCTGTACGCGTTCGAGAGCACCACCGGCATGCCGGACGGCTGGCGCTTCGTCGCGGTGAGGTCCGACACCTTCGACGCCGACCGGTCCTGGCTCTGGGAGCACTGCGACGGGGAGCGCACGGTGGCCTGGCTGCGCGCCGCCTGGGCCGAGCGCCCGGACCGCCCCGCCGACCGCACCTTCGACCGGGTGCTCGCCGAACTCGTCGACCAGGACTGGCTGATCGGCCGCCGGGAGATCCCGATCGGCGCCACCGACGTCCTGCGCGAGCTCGCCGGGCAGCTCGCCGACGACTCCCCCGACCTCGCCGTGGTGCGCCGCTTCCAGGACGGGCTGCGCCGCTTCGCCGAGGGCCCGACGGAGCAGCGCGCGGCCCTGCTCGGCGAGCTCAAGCAGGCCTTCGAGGAGGTCACCGGCTCCGCCGCCAACCGCTCCGAGGGCCGGCACTACGCGGACCGGAGCATCCTCTACGAGGAGGCGTACAGCCCGGTCAAGGACGTCGTCCTCGGCCCCGACATCGCCGACCTGATCGGCCGCGAGCTGTCCGTGGTCTACGACCTGACCCTGCTCGTCCCCCGGCTGCGCGTCCGCCGCGAGCTGGAGATCCTGCACCGCTGGACGGCGCGGCGCTTCGGCACCGGCACGCCCGTACCGCTGCCGGACTTCTACGCCGCCTTCTTCGCCGACAAGCCGCTGCTCGCCGCGGAGTGCGAGGAGGTGGACCGGGAGATCGCGGCGCTCGACCGGGAGGTCGTCGACCTGCTGCTGGACGGCGCCGAGGACGGCCGGTCCGAGAGCGTCGTCGACCGGGCCCGGCTGGAGGAGCTGCTCGCCCGCCACCCCGACACCCCGCCCGCGCTGTGCAACCCGGACGTCATGCTCGCCGCCCCGGACGCCGCCGCGATCGGCCGCGGCGACTTCCTCGCCGTCGTCGGGGACTGCCACGCCGTCCGCGAGGCGCTCACCCACTCCAGCTTCGCCTCGATGCTCCAGGCCGAGGCGCCCGAACTCCTCGACGCGGTCCACGACCGCTACCGGGGGCTGCTCGACGAGGACGAGGTGCTGGTCGACCTCTCCCGCTCGCACCCGGACAAGACCGGCGCCCAACTCACCTACCCCTGCCCGGACCTGGAGGTGTACGGGCTCTCCCCGAAGGCCCGCGGCGACGTCCTCCAGCCCGGCGCGCTGTACCTGGTGGCCACCGCCGACCGGCTGGAGCTGCGCGCCCACGGCCTGGCCGGCCGGCTCAAGCTGCTCGCCCCGCTGGCGGGCGGCCCCAGCATCCGCCAGGACCCGCTCTCCCCGTTCGCCTTCCCCCGCCACTTCGGCGGCGTGGGCGTCCGCGACCGGGACCGCGACCACGTGCCCCGCATCCGCTGCGGCCGGATCGTGCTGCACCGGGAGCGCTGGCGCGTCCCCGCCGAGGCCCTGCGCGGCTGGAGCCCCGGCGTCCACCGCTCCAAGGGCGACGCCCCGGAGTTCGCCGCCGCCCGCCGGCTGCGCCGCGAGCTCGGCCTGCCGCGCCGCGGCTTCCTGAAGATCCCCGGCGAGCCGAAACCGGTCTACGTCGACTGGGAATCCCCCCTCATCGTCCGGCAGGTCTTCCGGCTCGCCCGGAAGTCGGCCGCCGCCCTGGAGTTCAGCGAAATGCTCCCCGCCCCGGAGCACCTCTGGCTCGACATCGACGGAGAACGTCACACCAGCGAGCTGCGCTGTGCGGTCTTCTCGCGCCGTCCCCACTGAGTGCTCCACGTCGAGGACCCCACGCCCTCACCGACCGAAGGCACCGTCATGACCAAGAGCTGCATCGTCCAGTTGCCCTTCCCCTCCAGCCACGACCCGGACCCGAACCTGGCCCGCTACTACGACGACTACGACCGGCGCTTCCGGGCCATGCTGCCCGAGTACTTCATCCCGACCGACGGCCTGTGGGAGATGCCGCTCTGGGTCGCCCACCTGACCGCCCTGCTGAACACCGCGGGCCTGGACTCCGTCTTCCGCGACCTGTCCAGGACCCCGGCCGAGCCGGAGGACTGCGCCGAGCCGCTGCTGGAGGCGACCGCCCCCGGCGACCTGGTCCTGATGTCCCCGCTCGCCCAGAACCTCCGCCTCGCGCTGGAGGTGGCCAAGCGGCTGGAGCACGCCGGCCGGCGCGTCGTCCTCGGCGGCAACATGGCCCCGCTCGCCCCGGACGGCGCCGTGCACGCCGTGCACCGCGGCCAGCTCGACGCCACCTTCGTGCGCCGGCTCGTCGAACTCGCCTCCGGGTCCGGCGGCAGCCTGGAGAAGCCGCTGCTGCCCGGGCTGGTGTCCGACCGGATCACCTGGGCGCCGGACTACCGCCACCTCGGCGGCTACCAGGGCCGGGTCCCGCTGCTGCGGCTCAACGCCAGCCACGGCTGCCTGTACCAGTGCTCGTTCTGCGGCGACGCCTGGAGCAAGCAGCTCACCCTGGTCGCCAAGGACGCGCTCGCCCAGGAGGTCGACGAGCTGACCAGCCGGTTCCCCGACACCCGGCTCTTCTACATCGGCGACAAGACCTTCGGCCAGTCCCGCGAGGCCGTCGGCAACCTGCTGGACGTCTTCCGCGACCGCCCCGGCTACCGCTTCATCGTGCAGACCCACGTGATGCAGGTGAAGGAGTGGATCGTCGACGCCATGCTCGAACTCGGCGTCGTCGCCGTGGAGCTCGGCTTCGAGTCGGCCGACTCGCAGATGCTCAAGCGCCTCAACAAGCTCTCCCGCGGCCTGGACGACTACACTTCGAAGATCCGTCAACTCAGCGACGCCGGGCTGAAGATCGTCCTCAACATGATGGGCGGCCTGGACGAGGAGACGGAGGCCGCACACGGCCAGACCGTCAGCTGGATGCGGGAGAACGAATCGGCGCTGTGGCTCTTCAACCTCTACAACTTCGTCCCGTACCCGCTCACCCCGGACTTCCCCAGGCTGCGCGAGCGCATCTTCAACTGGGACTTCGCCGACTGGCGGGAGGACGCCCCGGTCGTCTACCGGCCCCGGCACCTGTCCCCCGAGGACAGCTGGGACCTGTTCCAGGAGAAGATCGCCGCGGCGCACGCCATCATCCGCGACCCGCTGCCCGCCGCCCAGGCCTCCGCCGTACCCGGCCTGTCCGTCACGCCCGCCGCGCAGGAGAACTGACATGACCGAGCTCCCCGACTTCGAGGCCCTCCGCACCAGCGTCAAGCCGGAGGACTTCGAGCAGGACCCGCTGCCCGGCTGGGCCGGCGTCGGCACCCTCTTCGGCGCCCCCACCACCACCGCCGACCAGGTGGACGTGGGCGACACGGGCTGGGTGGTGTCCGGCGTGCCCTACGACGCCACCGCCAGCTCCCGGCCCGGCGCCGCCGAGGGGCCGCGGGCGATCCGCCAGGCCAGCCTGGTCTTCTCCAGCTACCTCACCAGCCTCGGCCAGTGGCGGATGCTGGACACCCGCACCGGGCAGACCTTCCGCTACCACGCGCCCCGCGTCGCGGACGCCGGCGACCTGCACATCTACCCGACGGACACCGTCAAGACCTTCCAGGCCGTCGCCGCCGAGAGCCGCCGGCTCAGCCAGAGCGCCCCGCGGCTGATCTTCCTCAACGGCGACCACTCCTGCACCTTCCCCACCTTCGCCGGCTTCCGCGCCGGCCGACTGGACCGCGGCGCCGGCCGGGTGGGGTTCATCAACATCGACCACCACTTCGACTTCGGCAACTGGAGCACCCTGCACGGGCCGCTCTACCACGGCTCCAACTCCCGCCGGATCAGCGAGATCCCGCAGATGCGCCCGGAGGACATCGCCTTCGTCGGGGTCGGGGACGTGACCAAGTACGACCAGTTCCGCGGCCTGCTGGACAGCGGCTTCCACGTCGTGCCCGGCTCCCGGATCACCCGGGACGGCGCCGCCGCGGCCCTGCGCCCGGTCATCGAGGAGCTCGGCTCGCGCTGCGACACCGTCTACGTCTCCCTCGACATCGACGTGCTCGACAGCGCCGCCGCGACCGGCACCGGGCACGTCACCATGGGCGGCATCGGCATCGGCGACCTCCTCGACGTCTACGAGGAGCTGCGGGCGCTGCCCGTCGGCGCCGTCGACATCGCCGAGATCGCGCCCCGCTACGACCCGTCCGGCGGCACCGCGCAGATCGCCGCCCGGCTGCTCTTCGAGTTCCTGTTCCGCACCGAGGTCGCCCCGGCCGAACTCGCGCCCTGGGCCCCCGGCACCCCCTCCGCACCCCTGGAGCACCGGTGAGATTCACGCCCCACGAAGCGCAGTTCGACTGTACCCCGCTGGTCTCCGGGGCCCCCGCCGAGCGCGAGCGGGCGCTGGATGACCTCGCCGCCGGAGCCGTCGAGGTCATCCACCGGACCGGCTACGCCGTCTTCCGGATCGGCCGGCTGCGGCTCGGGGTCGAGGACAGCCGCCGGCTGTCCACCGGCATCGTCGAGCGCGTCCGCACCGCGCTGATCGCCCGCGGCGCCCCCGCCCGGATGCGGCTGGAGGTCGACAGGGCGCAGCAGACCTACGTCCCCGAGGGCTACACCACCCGGACCCTGCTGCCCCACCACGACGGCCAGCACTGCTCGTACCTGACGCCCAGCCTCCAGGACGCCCCCGACTGGGACCCGGCCCAGCGCACCTACGGCGACTCCGGGTACACCACCACCGCCGCGCACAAGATGTACCAGGGCATCTTCCTGCCCGAGGTCGGCGAGGGGCTGAGCGTCACCACGTACTACGACTGGCTCGGCGTGATCGACGAGGTGCTGGAGCGGCGCGGCATCGACCGGGGCGACGACCCCGTGGCCGGCGCGGCCCGCTGGCTCGGCGGCAACCTGCGCCGCGGCCTGGCGCGCCAGCCCGAACACGGCTGCGCCTACCCCTCGGTGGGCGCCATGCTCGGGCTGGAGGAGACGTTCTGGCACGGCCTGTCCTTCCACCACAGCGAGGCGGACCTGTCCAAGGAGGAGCGGCGGCGCTACCCCGCCGCCGTGCCGCTGGCCCGCGAGTGCGCCTGCGGCGAGTGCCGGGGCGAGGCGGCCCGGCTCTTCTGCCACCAGCTGCTCATGGCCACCGGCCTGACCTGGGCGCGGTTCCGCCGCCGCTGGGAGGTGCTCGCCCCGGGCGAGCACTGCGACCTGCTGCTCGGCCACAACCTGACCATGCTGCACGGCGGCCTGGCCGGCGGCGCGGGGCGGATCATCGAGCCGCTCTGCCTGGTCGTGGACGAGCCGGCCGGCCCCGAGTACGAGCGCTGGCTGGCCGCCTCCTGGCGGCGCACCCTGCCCGGGGCCCGCTGATGCGGAGGAACCCGCCGACGCGGGGGGCCCTGTCGACGCGGGGGCCCCTGCCGACGCGGATGAACTTGCCGACGCGGAGGTCCCGCTGATGCGGGGGGCGCCCGCCACCCTGGCCACCCCGGTCGACCTGCACCTGCACACCCGGCACTCGGACGGGGACGAGGCGCCGGCCGACCTGGCGAGGCGGTGCGTCGAGGCCGGGCTGCGGGTGGCCGCCGTGACGGACCACAACACCCTCGCGGGCGTCGCCGCCTTCGAGCGGGCCGCCGCCGGGCGCCTCACCGTGGTCCCGGCCTGCGAGATCACCACCACCTGGCGCGGCGAGGAGACCCACTGCCTCGCCTACTTCGTCGACCCCGGCGACGAACCGTTCCGGCGCCGGATCGGACGCCTCCACGACGCGGAACTGGCCTGGTGGCGCACCTGGACCGACCGGGCGCACGCCCTCGGCGTGCCGATCGCCCGGGCCGACGTCGAACGGCGCCTCGGCGGCGACCGGGTGGCCTACGTCAACGACTACCTGGCCCTGCTGCTGGAGGCCGCCGGGGACGACCCCCGGTTCGCCCCGTACGCCGACGGCGACGACCGGTTCGCCCGTCTCATCGCCGACTGGTGCCGCCCGGGCCGACCGTTGCACGTCGAACACCCGGTCAACCCCGACCTGGTGGACGTGCTGTCCTGGGTCGAGCAGGCCGGCGGCGTCGCCGTCCTCGCCCACCCCGGCCCGCTCACCGCCGGCCTGGACGCCCCGCGGTGCGCCGAACTGCTGGAGCCGCTGCGGGCGGCCGGCCTGGCCGGACTGGAGGTGTGGACCAGCTGGCACACCCCGGCCGACAGCGCCCGGCTCGCCGAGGCGGCCGGGCGGCTCGGCCTGGTCGCCACCGCCGGGTCCGACTACCACGGGGTGCGGGTCAAGCCCTGGGCGCCGAGCCCCGGCCTGCTGCCCGCCCTCCCCGCCGACCCGCTCGCCGTCCTGGACGCCCTGCACGACCGCCGTCCGCCCGTCCACTCGATTCCCCAGGTGAGGCTGTGACCACCGTCAACGATCCCCGGACCGCCGCCGAGCCCGGAGTGCGCGTCCCCTGGCAGCTGGCGCCGGTCGTCGTGCTCCGCCAGGCCGGCTTCCCGATGGAGCTGCTCGCGCCCCTGGCGGACCCGGCCGCCGCCGAGGAGGCCCGGGACCTCGTCGCCCACGGGCAGCGGCTGAAGGAGCTGGCCGACGCGTTCAAGGCCGCCCTGCGCCGCCACCCGGTGCCCGGCGCCGCCCGGCTGTCCTCCCCCGCCGGCTTCCTGCTGCCCGTCCCCGAGCCCGAACTGGCCGCCGCGGCCGCCGCCGTGCCCGCCGAGGAGGCCGCCGTCCTGCGCGCCTACCAGGACGCCGCCCGGCGGTTCGCCGAGGAGCAGACCCGGTTCGCCGCCCGGCACCAGGACCGCCTCGACCGGGCCGGGGCCGCCGTGGTCGAGGCCTTCGGCGACGAGCGGCTGCGGCAGGTCCTGCTGCTCTCCAACGACTCCGCCTACCCCACCTTCGCCGCCTGGCTCGACGCCCACGACGGCGCGACCGGCCGGCGCACCCGCAAGATGACCGACCTGCTCACCATGTACCTCCAGCGGGTCACCACCAAGAACGAGACCCACTCGCACTTCGGCCCGTTCACCCCCGGCCGGGTCGGCACCGCCCCCGGCATCACCTGGTCCGGCGAGCGGGAGCTGGAACGGCGCGCGCTGTTCAGCCACTGGGCCGCGGAGAAGCTCGCCCAGAGCGCCGCCGCCGTCCCCGGCCTGCTCGACCACGCCCGCCCCCGGCGCCGCCCGCTGTCCTTCCTGCGCGACGGCCGGATCGACCTGTACGCCTTCACCACCCGCGACGGCCTCGACACCGACTGGGACTTCCAGCACCTCGGCGGGCGCCCGGTCGAACCGTACGAGGCCTGGCTGTGGCAGCACTGCGACGGCGAACGCACCCTGAGCGAACTGCGGCGGGCCTGGCAGGACGAGCTGCGCTGCCCCGTCCCCTTCGACCAGGTGCTCGCCGGACTCGCCGAGCGCGAGTGGGTGGTCGTCGAGTTCGAGATCCCGATCGGCGACCACCGGCCGCTGGCCGCCCTGCGCGAGCAACTGCTCGCCGCCCCCGCCCCGCTGGCCGACCCGCTGCTCACCGCGATCGACGGCTTCGAGGCGGACCTCACCCGCTTCGCCGCCTTGCCGCTGCCCGAGCGCGCGGCCGCGCTCGCCGAGAGCAAGGCCCGGTTCGAGCAGCTGACCGGCGGCCCCGCCAACCGCAACAGCGGCCTGCACTACGCCGACCGCAGCATCCTGTTCGAGGAGGCCCGCGGCCGCCCCGCCGACCTGACCGTCGGCCCGGACCTCGCCCGCTTCATCACCGACGAGCTGTCCATCGTCTACGAGACCGTGCTGGCCGGCCCGCGCCTGCGGATGCGGCGCGAACTGGTCATCCTCACCCGGTGGGTGGCCGACCGGTTCGGCCCCGGGGTGGAGATCCCGCTGGACGTCCTCTACGCGGAGTTCTTCCGCGACCGGGACGCCATCGCCCGCGAGTGCCTCGCCGTCGAGGCCGAACTCGCCGAACTGGACCGGGAGATCGGCGCCGCCCTGCTCGGCGAGGCCGCCACCGACCCGGACCGCTCCGAGGTCGTGGTCGACCGGGAGCGGATGGCCGCCGTCCTCGCCGCCCAGCCGAGCAGCCCGCCGGCCGTCTGCGACCCGGACATCCTGTTCGCCGCGCGGAGCCGGGAGGACCTGGCCGAGGGCCGGTTCACCGCCGTCATCGGCGACTGCCACGCGGTGCGGGAGGTCATCACCCACACCAGCTTCGGCCCGCTGATCCAGGAGCACACCCCCGAACTGCTCTCCGAGGTGTACCGCGGCTACCAGTCCCTGCTCGCGGACGACGAGGTGCTCGCCAACCTGTCCCGCGGCCACCCCGACAAGTCCTCCACCCAACTCGTCTACCCCTGCCACGACCTGGAGGTCTACGGCCGCTCCGCGCAGTCCCGCGACCGGGTGCTGCAGCCCTCCCAGCTCTACCTGGTGCTGCGCGACGGCCGGCTGGAGCTGCGCGCCCACGGCGTCGAGGGCCGGCTGCGCCTGATGGCGCCCCCGGCCGGCGGCCCGAGCATCCGGCAGGACCCGCTCTCCCCGTTCGCCTTCCCCCGCCACTTCGGCGGCGCCGGACTGGACGCCCCCGAGCTGGCGCACATCCCGCGCATCCGCTGCGGCCGCGTCGTGCTGCAGCGCGAGACCTGGCGCATCCCCGCCGCCCGGCTGCGCGACACCGCCGCCTTCGGCCGCCAGACCGGCCGGGACGACGCCGCGCAGTTCGTCGCCGCCTGCCGGCTGCGCGCCGAACACCGGCTGCCCCGGCACGTCTTCGTCAAGGTCCCCGGCGAGCCCAAGCCGGTCTACGTCGACTGGGAGTCCCCGCTGCTGGTCCGGCAGCTGGGCCGGCTGGCCGCCCGCGCCGAGGGCACCCTGGAGGTGTCCGAGATGCTGCCCGCCCCCGACCAGCGCTGGCTGGAGGTGGACGGCCGGCGGTACACCAGCGAACTGCGCTGCGCCGTCTTCTCGGCCGGGAACC
This sequence comes from Kitasatospora sp. NPDC057512, assembly GCF_042802135.1. Classification (NCBI taxonomy): domain Bacteria; kingdom Bacillati; phylum Actinomycetota; class Actinomycetes; order Kitasatosporales; family Streptomycetaceae; genus Kitasatospora; species Kitasatospora sp. NPDC057512. The sequence continues at coordinate 2,218 of NZ_JBHVET010000061.1, read as the reverse complement.
CCTCCGCGGAGCCGCGCGGGTGAGCACCGACACCACCGTCCGTCCCTCCTCCGGCTACCACCGGGTCATCGGCGCCGCGGCCTCCTCCGCGGTCGGCGACGGCATGCGCTTCGCCGCGCTGCCGCTGCTGTCCACCGCGGTGCTGGACGACGCCTTCCAGGTGTCCGCGGTCACCGCCGCGACCACGGTGCCCTGGCTGCTGTTCGCCCTGCCCGCGGGCGCGTACGCCGACCGCTTCGAGCGGCGCCTGCTGATGGTCCTCGCCGACCTGCTGCGCGCCGCGGTGCTGGTCCTCACCGTCCTGCTGCTCGCCGCCGACCGGCTGACCTTCTGGCCGCTGCTCACCGCCGCGTTCCTGCTGGGCGTCGGCGAGGTGCTGTTCGACTGCGCGTCCTTCGCGCTGCTGCCGAGCGTCGTGCCCAAGGACCGGCTGGAGTCGGCGAACGGCCGGCTCTTCGCCGTCCAGACGGTCGGCCGCGACCTGCTCGGGCAGGTCGTCGGCGGCGTGCTGTTCACGGTCGGCCGGGCCGTCCCGCTGGTGATCGACGCGGTCTCCTTCCTGGCCTCCGCGCTGCTGCTGCGCGGCGTGCGCGGGCCCCTGCCCGAGCCCGCTTCCGGATCCGGGTCCGGGACGGCCGCCGGGAAGCCCCGGCTGCTGGCCGACATCCGCGAGGGCGTCGCCTTCGTCCTCCGCGATCCGCTGCTGCGCGCCCTGACCGTCTCCGCCGGGGTCATCAACGCCGTCTACCTGGGCCAGATCGCCGTCTTCGTGATCCTGGTGCGCGACGTACTGGAGCTCCCGGACGCCGCGTACGGGGCGCTGCTGGCCGCCGGGGCGGTCGGCGGCGTGGTCGGCGGCGCGGTCGCGAGCCGGCTCAGCAAGGCCGTCGGCCGGGTCCCCGCACTGGTCGGCAACCTGGCCCTGATGGGCGCCGCCGGCCTGGCGGTGGCCGCCACCGACCGGGTCCCCGTGGTCGCCGTCGCCTACGGCGTCACCGGCTTCGCCCTGATGGTCTGGAACGTCGTCGCCGTCTCCCTGCGCCAGACGATCATCCCGGACCGGATGCTCGGCCGGGCCACCGGCGTCTACCGGCTGTTCGCCTGGGGCACCATGCCCCTCGGCGCGCTGGTCTTCGGCCGGGTGAGCGCCTCGGCCGGGCCGCGCGCCGCCTTCGCCCTCGGCGGCGTGGCCACCCTGCTGACCTGCCTGCCGATCGCCTACGCCCTGCTGAGGGACAGCAGGGTGACCGACCGTCGCAAGACCACCGAGGATGCACCATGAGTGAGCGTTTCGCCGTACTGGACCGACTGGCCGGACAGTGGGGCCTGAGCGGCCTGGAACTCGTCGGCAAGGGCCTGGAGTTCACCGTCTTCCGGGCCCGGACGCGGGACGGCGAACCGGTCGCCGTGCGGCTCGCGCACCACCGCTTCGACTCCAACGCCAACGACCCCCACGTGGACACCCGCGCCCTGCTCATCCAGGAGCACGCCATCGCCCGGCACCTGGCCGAACACGGCCTGCCCGTCGCCCGCGCCCGGGAACTCGTCCTCGCCGACGACCCCGACTCCCCCGACGTGCTGCTCTCCGACTACGTCCCCGACGACGGCACCCCGCTCGACTCCCACGCCCTCGGCCGGCTCCTCGCCCGGCTCCACCAGGCACCCCCGCCGCCACTGCACCCCGTCGCCGCCGAGGGCGGCACCACCGCCGAGGTCCTCACCACCCGGATAGCGCGCCGCTGGGCCGAACTCGCCCGCCTCGTCGACGACTGGCCCGAGCCCCCGGCCCCCGACCTCCTCGACCGGCACCTCTCCCCCCTCGCCGGGACCAGCCTCCTCCACCTCGACGTCCGCAGCTCCAACATCCGCCGCCACCAGGGCCGCACCACCGCCCTCCTGGACTGGTCCAACGCCCTCCTCGGCACCCCCGCCCTCGAGTTCGGCCGCCTCGCCGAATACGCCCGCTACCCCGAGAACGACCTCGACCTCCCCGCCCTCCGCGCCGGCTACGCCACCCTCGCCCCCGTCCCCGCCGAGGACGACCCCTGCCTCCTCGCCTGCCGCCTGGACGCCGCCCTGATGCTCGCCCTGGTCTTCCTCTCCGAAGCCCCCGACCCCACCCGCGGCCCCACCGCCGCCACCCACGCCCGCGACCTGGCCCTGCGCCTCACGCGGCCGTAACGGCCGCCCCGACGGCGCCGCCCACGCAGAACGCCCG
>NZ_JBHVET010000060.1:0-19910 GCF_042802135.1 Kitasatospora sp. NPDC057512 | reverse complement strand
CGCGCCGGGTGTCCGGCGCGGGCCCCGCTCGGCGTGCTCAGCGCAGGACGACGCCCGGGTCCTGGCCGGCCTGCGGGACCTTGACGGTGCTGCGGTCGTCGCGCAGCGCCTGGACGGTGAACATCGGCACGTCCTTGGCCGGCAGGGACAGCATCCGGGCGGCCACCACCGGGCCGCCGGAGACGGTCTCCACGGTGAGCGCGAAGACGCCGTTCAGCCCGGCGGGCTCGGGCGCCGGGAGGGCGACCGTACCGCCGGCCGGCACCTGGACCTCCTTGGTGGCCGGGGTGCCGCCGCCGCTGCCGGCCGAGGCGGTGACCCGGACGGTGGCGGCCTCGCCGCTGGAGGTCAGGTAGAGCGTGGAGGCGCCGGCCCGGTTGTCGGCGACGGTGGCGCGGGCGCCGACCGGGACGCTGCCGGTCAGCCAGGCCGCGTCGGTCTTGCCGTTGGCCGCCGCCCGGTCGATCCGCAGCCCGGCCACGACCGGGGTGCGGTGCTTGTCGTCGCTGGGCGACAGCCGCAGCCCGGCGACCTCGTCCCGGGTGACCTTGCCGAGGTCGACGGCGGCCACCATGCCCGCCTTGACGTGGATCGACTCGTTGCCGGCCGGGCTGAACCAGCCGTTCTTGCCGGACAGCTGGATCTTCAGGTCGGCGTCGTCCTCCGGCGGGGCCCAGACCACCAGGCGGGCGGAGGCGGTGTCGGCGGGCAGGCCGGGCATCACCTGGACGGGGGCCGGGTCGGCCGAGGCGGGGACCCAGTCGGCGCCCTTGCCGCCGTCGGCGGCGTGCAGCGCGGCGCCGACCCGTCCGGAGCGCACCACCACGTGCACCGCGAGGTCGGCGACCGCGCCCTTGGTGAGGGTCGACAGCAGGACGGCCTGGGAGCTGCCGGGCGAGACGGTGATCCCGTTGGCGGCGTCGTTGTCGATCAGGCCCTTGTCGCCGTACAGCTTGATGTCCACCACCGCGGCGGAGGACTCGGTGTTGACCAGGCTGAGGTAGTCGACCCGGTCGGCGGCGGTGCTGGCCCCGGCGAACCAGAAGCCGGTCCCGGCCGGGGTGCAGGTGAGGCCGGACAGGCCGAGGCCGCGCTGCTCGGTGACCACCGTGGTCTGGGTGACGGTGAAGCCGGGGGCGAGGGCGCCGGTGGCGACGGCCCCGGTGCCGGGCGCGGCGTCGCCGTTGGCGGCCGGGCCGGTGGCCGGGGTGCCGGGCTTGGGCACGGTCAGCCGGGCGTCGGCGGGCGCCGCGTTCTTGTCCTGGACCGGGGCGCTCGGGGCGCCCGAGCCGGTCGGGGCCGGGGCGGCGGCGGCCGGGGCCGCAGGGGCGGTGGTCGGCTGGGCGGCGGGCGCCGCGGGCGCGGCCGCGTCGGAGATCCAGCCGGCCCCGCCGGTGGCGGAGCCCGTCCCGGGCGGGGTGTAGGCGGTGAGCGTGGTCGAGCCGGTCAGGCCCTGGACCGGCTGCGGGCAGACCGCCGAGGTCCGCTCGACCTGCGCGGTGGTCGCGGCGGCTCCGGTGCCGGCCTTGGCCGGGGCGGCCGGCGGGCGCACCTGGGCGATCCCGAACACCGCCGCGAGCACCACGGCCGCGGCGAGCAGGGACTGGGTGGTCTTCGCCACCCCGCCGGACCCGGCCCCGCCGGATCCTTCGGCTCCCCCGGCTCCCCCGGCTCCCCCGCCGAACGGGCCGCGGCCGCGACCGGGGCGGCCGCTCCGGGCCGGGCCGGACGGCTCCGCCGCGACGGCGGGCCCGGCCGGCTCGGGGGCCTCGCCGGCGCCGGACTTCTTCCTGAATGCGGGCTTCTTCATCGCGGGTCAGCTCCCCGATCCGTGCTGGTGCGGGTACCGGCCGGGGCCGTTGGGGTCGTTCGGGTCGTACGGGGCCTCGCCCTGGGGCTGGCCGGGCAGCCAGGGCTGCTGCTCGGGCTGCTGCCCGCCGTCGTAGCCGTGGACCTCGTAGTACGGCTGCTGCTCGGGCTGGTAGGGCTGCTCGTAGCCCTGCTGGCGACCGTAGCCGTGGGCGTCGTACCCCTGGGTGTCGTAGCCCTGGCCGCCGTACGGCGCGGCGACCGGCTGCTGGGCCGCGTACTGGTCGTAGCTGTACGGGTCGGCCTGCTGGTACGCCTGGTACGGGTCCGTGTACTGCTCGGCGTCCTGGATGGCGGCGGCCGCCTGGACGGCGCCGGTCACCGGCTCGCCGGTCGGCTGGGCCGGGATCGCACCCGGCCGGTCGTACACCCCGGACTCCTCGGCAGCGCCCTCGGCGCCCTCCGCGCCCTCGCCGCGCTCGGCCATCCGGCGGGCCCGGCGGCTGCCGGGGGCCGGGGCCTGCGCCTGGGCGGCGGCGGCCAGCGCGGCGGTGGCGACCGCCTCCTCCGGCAAGTCGTCGTCCTTGTGGCTGCGGCGGCCGGGCAGGGCCAGCACCAGGATGGTGAGGCCGAGCAGCACCTGGGCCCAGATCCAGCCGGTGTGGGCGGCGCCGCCCTCCCGGGTGACGGCCAGCTTGCCGCCGGCGGCCGGGAGCTTGAAGCCCTGCGCCCAGCCGTCGACCGTGGTGGGCTCCAGCGCGGTGCCGTTCACGGTGGCCTTCCACTCCGGGGCGGCGGACTCGGCGAGCCGCAGCACCCGGCCGTCCGGACCGGCCGGGACGGTGGCGGACAGGTCGCGGGCCCCGGACGGGACGACCACCGGGGTGGCCCCCGGGGCGGTGATCACCGCGCGGACCGCGGGGGTGCCGTTGACCTGCCAGAGCGCGGCGGCACCGTCCTGGTTGGCCTTGACCAGGCCGGGGGTGGTGTCCAGGACGTCCTTGAAGGCGTCGATCACCGGCTGCTGGACCAGCACGTAGGCGATGCCGTAGCCGGCCAGGGCGCTCGCCTGGTCGGCACCGGAGCCGGCCAGCAGGCTGCCGACCATCTTGTTCAGGCCGTCCTGGGTGCCGGTCGCCGGGTCGACGGTGGACTCGGCCTGGCCGAGCGTCAGACCGGCGCCGCGCAGCACGGTGTAGCGGACCGCGCCGCCGCCCTTCTCGCCGGTGACGACCAGGGTGCGGGCCCGGTCGGTGGTGCCGGCCTCCTCGGCGATGAACGCGGGGACCTGGTCGGCCTGGCCGCGGTGCAGCGGGCCGCCGGCGCCGGTCAGCGCCCACCACAGGCCGGTGCCCAGCGGGGCCAGCACGGCCGAGGCCACCACCAGGGCGGCCACCGGCTGGCGCCAGCCGAAGGCGATCCCGGCGACGCGGGCGTTGGCGCCGTCGGCGCCGATCGCGGCGGCGGCGAGCAGGGCGAGCCCGGCGATCAGGGTCGCCGGGCCGGTCCAGGCGGGCACCGCCGGGCCGCCGGAGGCCGGGGTGACGGAGGTGCCCGCCACCACGACCGAGAAGACCAGGCCGGCACCGGCCGCGCCCCAGGCGACGAGCACCGCACGGCGGCGGTCGGCGCGCAGCAGCGCGGCCAGGGCGGCCAGCACGACACCCGCCGAGAGCCAGACCGGCGGCACCCCGGCGCCGCCCGGGTTGACCAGCAGCAGGCCGGCCGCGCTCGCGCCGGTGCCGTGCAGGCCGGGCAGTCCGGCCTCCAGCAGCAGCCACTGCGGGTGCGACAGCACCTTGAGCGACCACGGGGCCAGCACCGCGACCGGCACCGCCAGGATCACCAGGACGCGCAGGCCGAGCGGCCGCAGGGCCGCGCCGCCGGAGCCGAAGGCGCTGCCGCGCAGCACCCCGACGACCAGCATCGCCAGGCAGAGCGGCACCGCGAGCGCCCACGTTATCGGGACGAAGGCGGTGGCCAGGGTGAGCAGCAGGACGGTCATCCAGACCGGGCGCCAGCCCGGGCGGGCGCCCTTGGCGGCGCTCTCGGCGCGGATGCCGAGGCCGGCCGCGATGGCCGCGGCGCGGGCCAGCGGCGGCAGCAGCACGGCGAGCACGGCGGTGCCGATCCGGCCCTGGGCGAGCGCGCCGGTCGCGGCGGGCAGCAGCGCGTAGGTGGCACTGGCCCAGGCGCGGACCAGCTTGGAGTCCAGCAGCGGCCGGGACACCAGGTAGGCGCTGACCGCGGACAGCGGGACGGAGAGCACCACGAGCAGGGTGAGCGCGAGGTCGGCGTGGTCGAACAGGATCCAGGAGAGCACCGCGAGCACGCCGAGGTACGGCGGTGCGGCGGCGGTGGACCCGGTGCCGACCGGGTGCCAGGCGTCCGCGTACATCGACCAGAGGCCGCCGGCCCCGTCGGCCGCCGGCAGCAGGGCGCCGCCGAACAGCTCGCCGCTGCCGAGCAGGCCGCGGCAGGCGATCAGGGCGAACACCAGCAGGGCCGCGAACAGCACCGGCGCCGGGCGCCGGGCGAGCTTCTTGAGCAGGGCGAACTGCTCGACGACCAGGTCCTCGGCGTCCTCGTCGCCACCGGCCTCGGCCGAGCCGTGCCGGCCGGTGTCGTCGCCGCCCCCTATCCCGAGCGAGCCGACGACGCCCTCGACCGCAAGCCGGGTGGTGGCGCCGGGGGCCGGGAAGAGCGTGCGGTCGTCCAGGGCGTCCGCCGACCGGGACTTGGCGCGGCGTTTGCGCCCGGCCAACAGCCGTGGGAACCGGACGAGTTCGTGGCCGAGGCCGGCGAGTTCGTCGAAGGCCTGGCGCGGGTCCTTGCCGAGCAGGTTGGTGACGGCCCGGAGCAGGGTGCCGAGCACCAGCCGCAGCAGGACGTAGGGGAAGAGCGCGCCCTTGCAGTTGGTGAGCAGGGTGTAGACAGCGCCGGCCTTGTCCACCCGGTGCGGGTGGGCGGGGCCGCAGTCGATCGCGCGGCGCTCGCGGGCGGCCGCCTCGGCGTGCCGCAGCACGGCGTCGGGGGCGACCACCACGCGGTGGCCGGCGGCGTTGACCCGCCAGCAGAAGTCGGTGTCGTCCCGCATCAGCGGGAGGGCCCGGTCGAAGCCGCCGAGCTCCTCGAAGACGTCCCGGCGCACCAGCATGCCGGCGCTGGAGACGGCGAGCACCGGGCGGACCTGGTCGTGCTGGCCCTGGTCCTGCTCGCGGCGGTCGAGGCCGGTCCAGCGGCGGCCGGAGCGGGCGATGGTGACGCCGACCTCGAGGAGCTGCCGGCGGTCGTACCAGCTGCGCAGCTTGGGGCCGACCACGGCGGCGCTGGGGGTGGAGTCGGCGACCTGGAGCAGTCGGCGCAGGGCGTCGGTCTGCGGCTCGCAGTCGTCGTGCAGCAGCCAGAGCCACTCGACCGGCCGGGTCTCGCGCGGGCCGCCGCGGCCGAGGTCGTCCTCCTGGGCGAGCGGGTCGCCGAAGTCGTCCCAGCCGCCGGTGACCGGGTCGTAGCCGGAGGGGTCGAGCCGGTACGGCAGGTCCTCCGGGCGCAGGGGCGCGCTGCCCGCCACGGCCTCGGCGACGGCGGTGCCGAAGCCGGCCCGGCGGCCGAGGACCAGCGGTCCGCTCTCGGGCAGCCAGTCGGCGAGGGTGTCCGCGAGCAGTTGCGGAGAGTTGTCGGTGGATCCGGTGTCGACCGCGAGGACCCGCTGGACCTGGCGGTCCTGACCGAGCAGGCCGGCCATGGCCCGCGGGAGCCAGCGGGCGCCGTCGTGCGAGACGATCACGGCGGTGACCAGGTGGCGCGGATAGGCGGGCGGCCGGGAAGCGGTGGAGCCGCTCTGGTGGCTGTAGACGGTCATCGCGTGCGCGGGCCCCAGTTCTCGGTGGACACAGCCGGTGAACGGCAACCGGATGGCGCACCACACTAACGGCTCCGGGTGGCCGCTTCGTCCGGGGTGTGCGTGCGGGGACGGTGAAGGGGCCCCGGGAACACGAAAGCGCCCCACCATCGCGGTGAGGCGCCCGTACAGCTGTGCGGTTGTCCGTCGCTGTCGAAGGGTCAGCGGGGGGCGGGGGCCGCCCGGTCAGACCGCGCTCTTCTTGAGCCGACGGCGCTCGCGCTCGGAGAGGCCGCCCCAGATGCCGAAACGCTCGTCATTGGCGAGGGCGTACTCCAGGCACTCGGAACGGACCTCGCAGGCGAGGCAGACCTTCTTGGCCTCGCGGGTCGAGCCGCCCTTCTCGGGGAAGAAGGACTCGGGGTCGGTCTGGGCGCACAACGCGCGCTCCTGCCAGCCGAGTTCCTCCTCGTCCTCCGCGATGCCGTCCCCGATCAACAGCTCAAAGAGCTCGCTCATGTGGCGCGCCTCCTCTGCCCCTACTTGGCGTCCCCGTGGTTGCCGTTGCCTCGTGCGGCTGACGACACGAGTGAAATTACAGTTGCGTCACTCTGGCCCAGTCAAGCCGAGCTCTGGTATTGGGGCTGGGATTCACTCCCTGGCACCAAGCCGTTACGAATAGTGTACATATCCGGACACATCGGACCTTCCACCTCAAGGTCCTGAACGGTGCCGAACCATCCGCAACCATTCACCGGGTGACGCTCGGTCACCGTCACAGGCCGGTCATCGGCCTGCCTTCCCGGCGATCTTCCCATCGAAACATAGAGAGTGATGAATCACCCCATCAGGGAAAGATCCGGACCTAACCCACTCGAATGCCGCATCCTTCGGTTTGACACCGCCCCTGCGGATGCGGTGTCCTTGCTCCTATGTCAGAGTTCGCCAGCCCCCGGAGCGGTTCCACGCTCCGCCGTGCCGTGAACTCTTGTTGTCGCCTCTGTTCCTGCTGTATCTAGGCGCCCGCGTCCCACCGCGCGCCGCCCCCAGGAAGCACAGAGGCCGCCCGCGATTCCCGTCCCAGGACATCCCGGATCCGGCCGATCCCGACGAACCGGCCGACCCTTCCGAGGACGACTCCCGTGCGCATGATCCGCATCCGCAAGCGGAACCGCGACCGCAACAAGCTCTCCCGCCGTGGCCCCGCCACCGTCCGCACCGGCACCCCCGCCGACGCCCGGACCCGCCCGTGGGCCGACGGCCTCAGCGACGTCTCCATCGCCGGCGACCCGCTCGCCTTCCCGCACCTGGCGCGCACCGACCTGCCCGCCCACCCCACCACCGTCGCCGAGTACGCCCGGCTGGTGCGCGAGATCGCCGCCGACCACGCCCGCTGGGAGCCGCTGGTCCGCTACGACGCGCTGACCCGCTGGTACGCCCGGCTGGAGACCGGCCCCGGCTACGAGGTCTGGCTGCTCAGCTGGCTGCCCGGGCAGTCCAGCGGCTTCCACGACCACGGCGCGTCCTCCGGCGTGATGAGCGTCGTCCGGGGCGAGCTGATCGAGCGCTCCCTCACGCACGCGGGCGAGGGCGCCCGCACCCTGCGGCCCGGGGGGCAGCGGGTGTTCTCCTCCGGCTACCTGCACGAGGTCGTCAACGGCGCGCTCGAACCCGCCGTCTCCATCCACCTCTACGCCCCCGGCCTGACCGAGATGAACCAGTACGGCGCCACCGCCGTCCCCGAGCAGCACCCGGAGCAGCACCCCGAACCGCACCCCGGGCGGCAGGCGCAGGCCGGGTCGCACTGATCACGGCTGACGGAAAGTCGGACCGTGGCAGGATGAACCCCATGCGCATCGTGGCACTGGCAGGCGGAATCGGCGGAGCGCGCTTCCTGCGCGGACTCCGCGCGGCGGTCGGACCGCAGGACGAGATCACCGTCATCGGCAACACCGGCGACGACATCCACCTCTACGGCCTCAAGGTCTGTCCCGACCTCGACACCGTGATGTACACCCTCGGCGGCGGCATCCACGAGGAACAGGGCTGGGGCCGGACGGACGAGACCTGGTCCATCAAGGCCGAGATGAAGGAGTACGGCGTCGGCCCCGAGTGGTTCGGGCTCGGCGACCGCGACTTCGCCACCCACCTCGTGCGCAGCCAGATGCTCACCGCCGGGTACAGCCTCAGCCAGGTCACCGAGGCGCTGTGCGTGCGCTGGAAGCCGGGCGTGCGGCTGCTGCCGATGAGCGACGACCGGGTCGAGACCCACGTGCGGATCACCGACGAGCAGGGCACCCGGGCGATCCACTTCCAGGAGTACTGGGTCAGGCTGCACGCCGAGGTGGACGCCGAGGCGATCGTCCCGGTCGGCGCGGACACCGCCAAGCCCGCGCCCGGCGTGCTGGAGGCGATCGCCGAGGCGGACGTCATCCTCTTCCCGCCGTCCAACCCGGTGGTCTCGATCGGCACCATCCTCGCCGTCCCCGGCATCCGGGAGGCGGTCGCCGCCGCACCCGCGCCGGTGGTCGGGCTCTCCCCGATCATCGGCGGGGCGCCGGTGCGCGGCATGGCCGACAAGGTGCTCGCCGCCGTCGGCGTCGAGGCCACGGCGGAGGCGGTCGCGCTCAACTACGGGCCGGCGCTCGTCGACGGGTGGCTGGTGGACACCGTGGACGAGGCCTCGGTGGCCGTCGTCGAGGCCGCCGGGATCGCCTGCCGGGCCGTCCCGCTGCTGATGACCGACGTCGAGGCCACCGCCGAGATGGCGCGGGCGGCGCTCGCGCTGGCCGAGCAGGTGCGCAAGTGACGCTGGAGGTCCTCGGCGTCGAAGGGCTGCCCGAGGTCGCGGCCGGGGCGGACCTCGGCGAGCTCATCGCCAAGGCGGGGACGTACCAGGACGGCGACATCCTGGTGGTCACCTCGAAGATCGTCAGCAAGGCCGAGGGCCGGCTGCTGCACGCCGCCGACCGCGAGGCCGCGATCGACGCCGAGACCGTCCGGGTGGTCGCCCGGCGCGGGCCGGTCCGGATCGTGGAGAACCGCAACGGCCTCGTCATGGCCGCCGCCGGGGTCGACGCCTCCAACACCGCGCCCGGCACCGTGCTGCTGCTGCCCGAGGATCCGGACGCCTCCGCCCGGGCGCTGCGGGCCCGGCTCCAGCGGCTCACCGGCCGCCGGCTCGCCGTCGTCGTCACCGACACCTTCGGACGGCCCTGGCGCAACGGGCTGACCGACGTGGCGATCGGCGCCGCGGGCCTCTCCGTCTTGGAGGACCACCGCGGCCGCACAGACAGCCACGGCAACCTGCTGGAGATGACCGTCACCGCGACGGCCGACGAACTCGCCGCCGCCGCCGACCTGGTGAAGGGCAAGGCCAGCGGCGTCCCGGTCGCCGTCGTGCGCGGACTCGGACACCTCGTCACCGCCGAGGACGGCGACGGCACCCGGCCGCTGGTCCGGCCCGCCGTCGACGACATGTTCCGGCTCGGCACCTCCGAGGCGCTGCGGCAGGCCGTCACCCTGCGGCGCACCGTCCGCTCCTTCACCACCGAGCCGGTCGACCCGGCCGCCGTCCGCCGCGCCGTCGCCGCCGCCGTCACCGCGCCCGCCCCGCACCACACCACGCCCTGGCGGTTCGTGCTGCTGGAGTCGGCGGACACCCGGGTCCGGCTGCTCGACGCGATGCTCGCCGCCTGGCGGCGCGACCTGCGCGACCTCGACGGCTGGGACGAGGCGAGGATCGCCCGGCGCACCGCCCGCGGCGACGTCCTGCGCGACGCCCCGTACCTGGTGGTGCCCTGCCTGGTGACGGACGGCTCGCACGACTACCCGGACCCGCGCCGGGCCGCCGCCGAACGGGAGATGTTCACCGTCGCCGCCGGCGCCGCCGTGCAGAACCTGCTGGTCGCGCTCACCGGCGAGGGGTACGGCTCCGCCTGGGTCTCGTCCACCATGTTCTGCCGCGACACCGTGCGGGAGGTGCTGGACCTCCCGGAGGGGTGGGACCCGATGGGCGCCGTCGCCGTCGGCCGGCCGGCCGAGGAGCCGAAGGTCCGTCCGGAACGCGACGCCGAGGCCTTCGTCACCGTCCGGTAGCGGCAGCCGCCGGGGTCAGCGGTGGCGGTGGTCGTTGGGGGCCAGGCGCGGGCCGTAGCGGGGGGCGTGGGCGGCCGTCGCCAGCAGGAGGCGGCAGACCCGGTGGCGCTGGGGGCGGTAGGGCTCCAGGAGCGCGAGCATCTGGGCGTCGTCGCTGCGGGGGCGGCCGGCCAGGGCCCAGCCGACCAGGTCGGGCAGGTGGAAGTCCCCGACCGAGACCGCGTCCGCGTCGCCGTTGCTGCGCTGTAGCGTCTCGGCGGCCGTCCAGGGCCCGATGCCGGGGACGGCGGTGAGGCGGGCGAAGGCCTCCTCGTGGCCCATGGCCGAGGCCTCCTCCAGTCGCGGGGCCAGCCGGACGGCGCGCACGACCGTGCCCGAGCGCTTCGGGTCCACGCCCGCCCGGTGCCACTCCCAGCTCGGCACCAGTGCCCACTCGCGGGCCGACGGCGCCACCCGCATGCCCTCGGCCGGGCCCGGCGCCGGGGTGCCGAAGTCCCGCAGCAGGGTGCGCCAGGCGCGGTAGGCCTCGTCGGTGGTGACCTTCTGCTCCAGGATCGCCGGGACCAGCGACTCCAGCACCAGGCCCGTCCTGGTCAGCCGGACCCCGGCGGTACGGCGCTGGGCGTCCCGCAGCGGGCCGGGCGGCAGGACCAGCGCCTCCGGGGCGTCCTCGGCGCCGAGCAGGACGGGGAGGCGGTCGAGCAGCCAGTCCGCGCCGGGGCCCCAGGCGCTCGCCTCGACCTCGCCGGCGGCCGGCCGCGGCAGCACCCGCAGGGTGCCGATGCCGGCCGGGGTGCGGGAGGCGCGCCAGACGGCGCCGTCGCCGGTGCTGCGGTACGCGGGGTCGGCGGGGCCGCGGCGCAGCGGGAGCAGGGTGCGGGCGACGTCCAGCGGGAAGCCCGGGCGCCAGCGCCGTACCGCTTCCACCGCCGTCGCCTCCTGTGTCGCCTCCGGATACGAACGATACGCGGGGGGTCGGACAGCGCCGGAGGGACGGCGGAGGGCCCCGGGGTCAGCGGGTCTGGAGGCGGGCCGCCGCGGCGCGCAGGGCGGGGAGGCGGGCGTAGAGGGCGTTGCCGGGGCATTCGGTGTCGAAGGCGTCCCGGTGGCCGGAGACGGCGTCGAAGACGACGGTGCTGCCCTTGGGGTAGCGGCTGGCGTCCGAGGAGGAGGTGAGGCTGGTGCGGCCGTCGGCGGGGCGGGCGGTGAGGCCGAGCTTCCAGGCGGCGAGGGCGGCGAGGCCGTCGAGGAGGGGGCGGGGCGGCTGGTCGCCGGTGTAGGTGCCGAGGGCGGCGATGCCGGAGGAGTCGGTGTTGAAGCCGAGGGTGTGGGCGCCGTGGACGGGCTGGTCGACGCCGCCGGCCCGGCCCTCGTAGACGGTGCCGCAGCGGTCGACCAGGAAGTTGTAGCCGATGTCCCGCCAGCCGTTGGTCTTCACGTGGTACTGGTAGATCGCCCGGACCACCCGGGGTGCGTCGGCGCAGGCGTAGTCGGTGGTGGTGGCGGTGTGGTGGACGAAGACCTCGCGGACCGGGCCGGTGTACTCGAACTCCGGGTCGCGCAGCGACTCGTCGGCGCCCCAGCCGGCCCGGGTGACGATCTTCGGGCGCGGGGCCTGCCCCTTGGCCGGCCCGGCGGGCGGCGCGGTCGGCGCGGTCGGCGGTTCCGCGGGCAGGGTCCGTACGGCGGCCGGGGCGGCGCCGTGTCCCGGGTCGACCAGGTCGAGCCGCAGTCCGGGCGGCGCCCCGGCGGGCCCGGGCCGGAACTCGACGGCGACGCCGTCGCTGCGGCCGGTCCAGAGCGGGGCGGTGGCACCGTGCGCCGTACGGTCGGGGCCGTCCTCGGCGTCGGCCTCCAGCCGGTGCCAGCCGCTCCAGCGGCCGGTGGCCGCGTCCCGGGTGCGGACCCGGAGCACCGCGCCGGCGAGTGCGTCCGCCGGGCCGTCCCAGCCGAGGCCGAGGAGTTCGAACGGTGCGGTGCCGCGCGGGGCGAGGCCTGCCCCGGCGGGCAGCGGGAGCGTGGTGGTGGAGCCGCCGCCGGCGAAGTCGTGGCGCCGCGGGGCGGGCGAGGAGGTCGCACCGGCGGCGGGCTGGAGCAGGAGGGCGGCGGTGCAGCCGGCGAGCAGGGCGGCCGGAAGTGAGAAGCGCATAAACCGGATCGTCGCCGCAAACCGGACCGTCCGCCACGCCGCTCCGCGCCCGTTCGGCCGCCCCTCCCGACCTCCCACCCGAAGGCCGTAGGCTGGGGCGCACCATGACTGCGCCCTTCGCTGCCGACGCCCGCACCCCCGTCGAGCTGCTGCACGCATTCCTGCGCGGCGGCACGCCTTCGGTCGATCCCGCGGCCCCTCTGGTCACCTTCTACGACGACGCCACCGGCGAACGGGTGGAGCTGTCCGCCCGGACCTTCGACAACTGGGTGGCCAAGACGGCCAACCTCCTCCAGGACGAGCTGAACGCCGGCCCCGGCGACCGGGCGGCGCTGCTGCTGCCCGCCCACTGGCAGAGCGCCGTCTGGCTGCTGGCCTGCTGGTCGGTCGGGGTGACGGCGGTGCCGGGCGGCGACCCGGCCGCCGCCGACCTGGTGGTCAGCGGCCCGGACGGGCTGGAGGCCGCCCAGGCCTGCGAGGGCGATCGGGTCGCGCTCGCCCTGCGGCCGCTCGGCGGCCGCTTCCCGCAGCGCCCGGACGGCTTCCTCGACTACGCCGCCGAGGTCCCCGGCCAGGGCGACCGCTTCGCGCCGTACTCCCCCGTCGCCCCGGAGGGGCCGGCGCTGGAGACCGCGGTGGACGGGCTGCCGCTGAAGCTGACGGGCGAGCAGACCGTCGCGCTGGCCCGGGAGGGGGCGGCGCGGCTCGGCCTGAAGCCCGGCGACCGCGTGCTGTCCACCCTCTCGTACGACGACTGGACCGGTCTGGAGGCCGGTCTGCTGGCGCCGCTGGCGGCCGGCGCCTCGGTGGTGCTCTGCCGCAACTCGCAGGCGCTGGACGCCGGGCAGTGGGAGAAGCGGACCGAATCCGAACGGGTGACACTGCGCCTCGGCTAACCCCCGGCCCGGGCCCGGCGGGTAGGGATCGCTGCCATGGCCGAGGACGACACCGAGCACCCCCCGACCGCCACTCCCCCGACGAACGGCACGGCCCCGGGCGGCCCGCCGACGGACGCCCCTCCGGGCGGGAGCGGACGCCCGCGCAGGCGCCGGCGGTGGCTGATGATCACCGCCGGCGCCGTCGCGTTCCTGCTGGTCGCCACCGGGGTGCTGCTCTGGATCGCCTACCGCACGCTGGACGGCAACATCCGCGCGGACTCGGCCACCGACCGGCTGCTCGCCAGGCTGGAGGCCGAGCGGCCGAGCCGCACCGCCGGGGCGCGGGGCGCCGAGAACCTCCTGCTGATCGGCAGTGACGACCGCTCCGGCGCGAACGGCTCGTACGGCGGCGAGCCGGGCAGCCAGCGCTCGGACACCACGATCCTGCTGCACCTGGCCGCCGACCGGAAGCACGCGACGGCGGTCTCCGTGCCGCGGGACGTCATGGTCACCGTCCCCGCCTGCGAGAAGCCGGACGGCACCCGCAGCAGGCCCGCGCTGATGCAGTTCAACTGGGCCTTCGAGACGGGCGGTCCGGCCTGCTCGATCCGGGCCGTCGAGCAGTTGAGCGGCATCCGGATCGACCACTACGTGATCCTGGACTTCAGCGGCTTCAAGACGATGGTGGACGCGATCGGCGGGGTCGAGGTGTGCGTGCCGCAGCCGATCCACGACAAGGACGCCAAGCTCGACCTGGCCGCCGGCCGGCGGACCCTGCACGGCGAGCAGGCCCTCGGCTACGTCCGGGCCAGGGAGAGCCTGGGCGACGGCAGCGACACCCAGCGCATGGGCCGTCAGCAGCAGTTCCTGGCCGCGCTGATCCGCAAGGTGCGGTCGCAGGGCGTGCTGCTGAACCCGGCGAAGCTGTGGCCGGTGCTGGACGCCGCGACCTCCTCGGTCCGGGCGGACGGCGCGCTGTCCTCGCTCGGCGCGCTGTACGACCTCACCCAGGACCTGCGCGGCATCCCGTCGGCGGACGTGGTCTTCCTGACCGCTCCGCGCCGCCCGTACCGCTACGACTCGGACCGGGACGAGTTCGTGCAGCCGCAGACCGGCCGGCTGTTCGCGGCGCTGCGGGACGACCGGCCGGTCGCCGTCCGGCCGCCCGCGTCCACGCCGTCCCCGGGACCGGTCCCGGGGGCGGGCCGCTCGCCGGCGGCGGGCCCGGGGGCGGGCGCCGGGACGGAACCGGCGGCCGAGGTGGCGGCGCTGGCGAACGCGTCACCCTCGGCGGGCGCCGCGCCCACCTTCGAGGGACGCACCGCCGACATGGACGCCTGCGCCCAGCACTGAACCGGGCACCCCCGGCCGCCCCGGCCACCCCGGGCCGGCCGTGCCGACCGATCCGGCCGCTTCCGCAATTGGTCGGCCACGTACGGTATTTACCTCCGCATTGCCGGAACATGGCGGAGATCACACCGGGAACGACTCCCGCGTTCGGCTCGTCTACTGTGTCCGGATCGGCCCGTCCGTACGGGCGGTCCACAGCCGTGACCGGTCGAAGGTAGGGAACCCCCGTGCACGAGGAGCAACCGGAAGCCGGACGGTACCGGGTGGACCCGGCCCCCGGCGTCCCCCGGCAGCGCCGGGGGGCCACCGCGCCGACCGCCGAGGAGCCCGCCGCACCGGCCCCGGAGGGCCGCCGGGACACCCGTCGGCGGGCCGCCGCGCTCGCCAGGCGCAGCCGGCGCCGACGGGCCCTCAAGTGGACGGCCGGGGCGGGCGCCCTGGTGATGGTCGCGGGCTGCGGCGGGGCGTACTACCTGTACCGGCACTTCAACGACAACCTGACCTCGGTCAAGGTCCAGCTGGGCGACGAGTCCGAGCGCCCGCCGGCCGCCGGGGACGCGCTGAACATCCTGGTGATCGGCACGGACAGCCGGGAGGGCCTCGGCCGGGAGTACGGCGACGAGGGCAGCACCGGGCACGCCGACACCACGCTGCTGTTCCACATCGCCAAGGACCGCACCAACGCGACGGTGATCAGCCTCCCGCGCGACCTGATGCTGCCGATCCCGGAGTGCCAGAGCTCCCAGGGGAAGAAGATCCCCGGCTCGGCGCGGGAGGAGTTCAACAACAGCCTCGGCCAGGCGGGGCGCGACGCGGGCTGCACCTGGAAGACCGTCGAGAAGAACACCGGGATCCGGGTCGACCACTTCGTGCAGGTCAACTTCGAGGCGGTGAAGAGCCTGTCCACCGCCGTCGGCGGGGTCGAGGTCTGCGCGGCCAAGGACATCAACGACTCCGGCTCCCACCTCAAGATGGCCAAGGGCCGGCACGTGGTCCAGGGCGAGGAGGCGCTGGCCTTCGTCCGCACCCGGCACGCGGTCGGCCAGGGCGGCGACCTCACCCGGATCCCGCTCCAGCAGCAGTTCATCAGCTCGATGATCCGCAAGATCAAGAGCGACGACACCCTGACCAGCCCGACCAAGCTCTACAAGCTCGCGGACGCCGCCACCAAGGCGCTCACCGTGGACTCCGGCATCGGCAGCGTGGACAAGCTCAAGGACCTCGCGCTGGACATCAGCAAGGTCGACACCAAGAACATCACCTTCACCACCGCGCCCGTCCTGGACGACCCCAAGGACGAGAACCGGGTGATCCTCAAGCAGCCGGACGCCGGGCAGCTGTTCGCGATGGTCGCGGCCGACCGCTCGCTGACCGAGACCGCCGCCCCGCCCGCCCCCGAGGCACCGGCCGGCGACGCCCCCGCCGCGGCGCCGGCCCCGGCCGCCACCACGCCGGCCGCCACTCTCCCGACCGTCCACCTCAAGACCGCCCAGCTGACGGTGCGCAACGGCAGCGGCAAGCGCGGACAGTCCGGGCCGACCGTGGAGAAGCTCCGGGCGAAGGGCTTCGACCGGGCCGCGGTGGGCAGCGACGCACCGCTCGCCGACACCACCACGGTGTCCTACCCGAGCGGCATGGAGGCCGAGGCCGGCGCCCTGGCCGCCGCCCTCGGCCTGCCCGGCGACGCCGTCCGGCCCGCCGAGAAGGCGGACCCGAAGAGCGGGCTGCTGCTGGTGCTCGGCAAGGACGTGCTGACCGCCCCCGCCACCCCGGCGGTGCCCACCGAGGCGCCCGAGGACCTCCAGCGGGTGCAGGCGGACGACACCGACGTCTGCGCCAAGTAGCTACAGCGGTACGAGGGTTCCGTCCCGCTCGCGGTACCGCTCGGCGGTCCGGGGGCACTGCCAGCCGCCGTCCCCGGCGGGCCGCAGCGGCTCGCCGGCCCGGCCCACCCAGCCGATCCGGCGGGCCGGGACACCGGCGACCAGGGCGAAGTCCGGGACGTCCCGGTGCACCACGGCGCCGGCCGCGACCAGGGCCCAGCGGCCGACCGTCACCCCGGCGACCAGCACCGCCCGGCCGCCGATCGAGCATCCCTGACGGAGCGTCACGCCTTCGGCGCGCCAGTCGAGTCGGCCCTTGGGGCGGCCGTCGGGGGTGACCGCGCGCGGGTACCGGTCGTTGGTGAGGACGGCGGCCGGGCCGATGAACACCCCGTCCTCGACCACCGCCGGCTCGTACACCAGCGCGTGGTTCTGCACCTTGACCCGGTCCCCGATCCGCACGCCGGGGCCGACGTACGCGCCGCGGCCGATCACGCAGTCCGCGCCGACCACCGCGTCCTCGCGGACCTGGGCGAGATGCCAGACCACCGTCCCGGCGCCGATCGCGGCCCGTTCGTCGACGTCCGCGCCCGGCTCGATCCGGGCCGCGTCCGACCCGCCCTCAACTGTCGCCATGCGCACCGACGATAGCGGTGCCGGGGCCGTGCCGGGCGGTACCGGGAGGATGCCGGGCGGCACCGGGGAGGCTGCCGAAACGAATCGGCGGATCCGCGGGTCAGCCGGTCTTCGAGAGCACGTCCTTGGCGGCCGGGCCGACGCTGGCGATCACTCTCCGGGCCAGCGAGCGCGGTGAGGTCAGGAAGCCGAAGCCCCAGCTGAGGTGCATGGTCGCGAAGGCCACCGGCAGCAGCGCCTTGGCCTTGAACGACAGGCCGCGGCCCTCGACCGCCGCGCCGCCGAGGATGCCCAGCAGGTACGCGCCGGGCACCGCGAGGAAGGCCGGGTGGACGGCGGCGCCGAGCCCCAGCCCGATCAGGACCGCCGCCAGCGCGGCCGGCGGGGCGAGGTAGCGCAGGTTGACCGAGCCCCGGTGGTAGCGGGTGACCACCCGGCGCCAGCGGCCGTAGTCCTTGTACTGCTTGGCCAGCGCCCGCACCGAGGGGCGGGGCCGGTACGTCACCTTGAGCTGCGGGGTGAACCAGACCAGGCCGCCGTCCTGGCGGATCCGGTAGTTCAGCTCCCAGTCCTGGGCGCGGATGAACTCCTCGTTGTAGCCGCCGAGCTTCTCCAGCACCTCGCGCCGGAACACCCCGAGGTAGACGGTGTCCGCCGGGCCGGCCAGGCCGCCGGTGTGGAAGGCCGCGTTCCCGACGCCGATCTTGGAGGTCATCGCGGCGGCGACCGCGTTCTCCCACTCGGTCTCGCCCTCGGCGTGCATGATGCCGCCGACGTTGGCGGCGTCCATCTCGCCGAGCAGCCGGACCGCCGTGGTGATGTAGCCGGGGGTGAGCAGGCCGTGGCCGTCCACGCGCACGACTATCGGATGCCGGGAGCCCCGGATCGCGGCGTTCAGCCCGGCCGGCGTCCGGCCGGTGGGGTTCGCCACCGTCCGCACCCGCGGGTCCTCGGCCACCAGCTCGGCCGCGATCTCCGCGGTGCGGTCGGTGGAGGGGCCGAGGGCGATCACCACCTCCATCGGCCCGGGGTACTCCTGGTCCAGGATGCGCCGGACCGCCGTGCGCAGGTGACGTTCCTCGTTGAGCACCGGCATGATCACGGAAACAGCCGGCAGCTCCTCAGCAGCCTTGGTGTTCATCGGGGCCAACCGTACCGGTGCGGACGTGTCCTCGTCTTGTCCCGGTCCGGGCGGCCGGGGACGCCTCGCGGTGCCGCGCCGGTGCTGTGATCAAGAACACCGTACTCCCCCTTACGCGCAGGCCGGAAGCGGTGTGGATCCGGTGGCGGTCCCGGGTGGGTTCAGAGTGCGTAGTGGGCGACGGTGAACACCGCGTAACCGGTCAGCGCGAGCCGGTTCACCAGGTGCTGGGGGCCGCCCAGCCGGTCCGGCAGGGCCTGTGCCGGGCGCAGGTCGGGGCGGTGGGCGGCGGTGGCGACGGTCCGGGCCACCGCCCCCGGGTCGTACCGGCCGCCGAAGAGGGCTGCCAGCCAGACCGCCGGGCGGCTGAAGAAGGAGAACTCCCGCCCGCCGTGCAGCCGGATGGTGAGCAGGTTCCGGTGCGCCGCCGCCGCGGAGATCTCCGCCCACCGGTAGCAGCGGGTGCGCAGCGCGGTGGCCACCCGCAGGCCGTTGCGGTCGGCGACCAGCTGCCAGGACAGCGTCTGGGCGCAGGCGAGGATCGCCAGCGAGCCGATCCACAGCGGGCGCAGCAGTCCCTCCCACCAGCCGTCGTCGTCGAGCAGCACCACGGCCGCGGCGACCACCAGCGCGGCCACCGGTCCGGCGGCCGCGCGCAGCGGCAGCGGCATCTCCCAGCGGCGGGCGGCCAGCGGCTCGGTGTCCGGACCGGCCGCGGGGGCGGCGGCGACGGTCTCGGCGGTCAGCGCGGCGACGGCCAGGTCGCGCTCGCGGTAGCGCCCGGAGCGCCGGCCGAGGCGCGGGGGCCGGACGGCGGGGGCGACCACGGCCGCCACCCAGTGCGGGTCGCCGTCCAGCAGGCCGGGGCGGACGAGGAGTTGGTGGTCGGGCCCGTCCGGGCCGCCGTACAGCACGGCGGGCACGCTGCGGCCGGCCCGGGCCAGCCACTCGGCGGCCTCGGCCGGGGTCGCCCGGTCGAACAGCTCCCAGTGCTCCTCCTCGTCCTCGTCGTGGTCGAGCACCGGGTCGGGGTAGTCGGCGTCCTCGTCCTCGGTCTCCAGGTGCTCGGGCACCCAGGCCGGGGCCACGCCGTCCGGGGCGGCGTTCCGGGCCCAGCGGTAGCGGTCGCGCTCGACCAGCCGCCAGAGCCCGGGGCCGTCCGGCGGGCCGTCCAGCGGCAGCACCAGCAGGTCGCCGCGGGCGTCGGCGCGCACCCGTACGGCCAGCGCGGGGGCGGCGCCGGCGAAGGCGGGCCTGCCCCGGCGGGCGCTCGCGACGGCGGCCGAGCCGAGCAGCACCAGGCCGGGCAGGGCGATCAGGCCGCCGGCGCTCAGCTGGCCGGAGACGTCGTAGTCGTCGCCCAGGGCGCGCACCGAGTCGCCGTCCACCAGCAGCGGGACGGGCTCGCCGGGCTGGGGCCGCCGCTGCCACCAGACGTCCAGGGCGGCGGTGCGCTCGGGGCCGCCGCCGGGCGGCTGGAAGCGGACGGTCAGCACGCCGTCCCGGTCGCTCCCGTCCGCGATGCCGGTCACCCGGGTGGCCCGCTCGGCGGCGGCGTCCGCCCGGGCCTGCGCCCAGAGTCCGTACACCGGGAAGGCCGCGGCGACCACCAGCAGCAGGACGCCGAGGGCGCGGCGCAGCACGGGCGGGCCGTCCCGGTGGACGGGCGAGGGCCCGCCGGCGGCGGTCCAGGGGTAGGGGACGGGCGGGGCCATCAGCTCGTCCAGCTGCTGGCGGGCGCGGCGGCGGCCGGACTCGGCGCCGAGCAGGACGGCGGTGAGCAGCACGTGCAGCAGCACCGCCGACCAGCGGGCGACCGGGGTGACCAGGCCCTCCGGGAGGTACCAGAGCAGTGCCAGGACGACCGGCGGGACGAGCACCCGGACCCGGGCCCTGGTGGCCAGCAGGACGATCTCGGCCAGCACCGACCAGCCGGCCAGCCCCGAGCCCCAGGTGTCCCGGCAGACGTTCTGGACGTTGCACCGGCCCACGTCCGGCTCCACCGCGCCGGCCAGGACCACGAACGCCAGCGGCACCAGCGCGAGCCAGCGGCCGTCCAGCCGCCAGGCGGTCCGGGCGGCGCGCCAGCGGGCGGCGGCGGCGCTGGTGAGGGGCGCGGCGCTGGGCAGGGGCGGGGCGTCCGAGGGGAGCATCGGACGATCATCCCAGCACTCGGGAAACGGAC
>NZ_JBHVET010000059.1:0-20012 GCF_042802135.1 Kitasatospora sp. NPDC057512 | reverse complement strand
CCGCGGGCCCTTCCTGGGAACCACCGGGGGATCAGGCCGCGGCCTGCTCCCGGACCTCGGGGAAGTGGCAGGCCGACTCGTGGGCGGCCGCGCCCTCCAGCAGCGAGGGGACCGCGAGCAGCGGGACCTCCTCGGAGCACCGCTCCTCCGCCTTCCAGCAGCGGGTGCGGAAGCGGCAGCCGGACGGCGGGTTGGCCGGCGAGGGGATGTCCCCGGTGAGGATGATCCGCTCGCGGGACTCGCGCGCCGCCGGGTCCGGCACCGGCACCGCGGAGAGCAGCGCCTGGGTGTACGGGTGGGTGGCGTTCTCGTAGATCTCCTCGTCCGAGCCGATCTCGACCATCTTGCCCAGGTACATCACGCCGACCCGGTCGGAGATGTGCCGGACGATGGAGAGGTCGTGCGCGATGAACATGTAGGAGAGGCCGAACTCGCCCTGCAGCTGCTCCAGCAGGTTGATCACCTGCGCCTGGACGGACACGTCCAGCGCGGAGACCGGCTCGTCGCAGATGATGATCTCGGGCTTGAGCGCGAGGCCGCGGGCGATGCCGATGCGCTGGCGCTGGCCGCCGGAGAACTGGTGCGGGTACCGGTTGATGTACTCCGGGTTCAGACCCACGACGTCCAGCAGGTCCTGGACGGCCTTGCGGCGGTCGCCCTTGGGCGCCACCTCGGGGTGGATCTCGAACGGCTCGCCGATGATGTCGCCGACCGTCATGCGCGGGTTGAGCGAGGTGTAGGGGTCCTGGAACACCATCTGGATGTTCCGGCGGACGGCCTTCAGGGCGGCGCCCTGCAGCGTGGAGATGTCCTCGCCCTTGAACAGCACCTGGCCGGAGGTGGCCCGCTCCAGGTTCATCAGCACCTTGGCCAGCGTGGACTTGCCACAGCCGGACTCGCCGACGATCCCGAGCGTCTCACCCTTCTTCAGCTCGAAGGAGATGCCGTCGACCGCCTTGACCGCGCCGACCTGCTTCTTGAAGAGGATGCCCTGGGTCAGCGGGTAGTGCTTGACCAGGTCCTTGACCTCCAGGATGTTCTCAGCCATGGAGGGTCTCCTTCCAGAGGTGGCACGCGCTGCGGCGGCCGGTGAGCTCCTTGCCGTCCTTGTCCGTGACGTGGTGCAGCGCCGGGATCTCGGTGCGGCACAGGTCGGTGGCGACGTCGCAGCGGGGGTTGAACGCGCAGCCGGTCGGAACCTTCAGCAGGTTCGGGGGCAGGCCCTTGATCGCGTACAGCTCCTGGCCCTTCTGGTCCAGGCGCGGGATGGAGCGGAGCAGGCCCTTGGTGTACGGGTGCGCGGGGTTCGCGTACAGGTCGTGCACCGGGGCGGTCTCCACGATCCGGCCCGCGTACATCACGGCGATCTTGTCCGCGACGTCGGCGACCACGCCGAGGTCGTGGGTGATCAGGATCAGGCCCATGTTGTACTCGGCCTGCAGCTCGGCCAGCAGGTCCATCACCTGGGCCTGGACGGTCACGTCCAGGGCGGTGGTGGGCTCGTCCGCGATGATCAGGTCGGGCTGGAGCGACAGCGCCATCGCGATCATGATGCGCTGGCGCATGCCGCCGGAGAACTGGTGCGGGTAGTCGTTCACCCGCTGCCTGGCGGCGGGGATGCGCACCCGGTCCATCAGCTCGATGGCCTTCTCCTTCGCCTCCTTGCGGGAGGCGCCCTGGTGCACGCGGAACATCTCGCCGAGCTGGTAGCCGACGGAGAGCACCGGGTTCAGCGCGGACAGCGCGTCCTGGAAGATCATCGCGATCTTCCGGCCGCGGATCCGGCGCCGCTCCTCGTTGCTCATCGTGAGCATGTCCTGGCCGCGGTACAGGATCTGGCCCTGGGTCACCTTGCCCGGGGGCATGTCCAGGATGCCCATGATGGTCTGCGCCGTCACGGACTTGCCGGAGCCGGACTCGCCGAGCACGGCGAGCGTCTCGCCGGCCGCGACGGAGTAGTTGACGCCGTTCACGGCCTTGGCGACACCGTCCCGGGTGTGGAACTCCACGTGGAGGTCCTTCACCTCGAGAAGAGGAGTGCCAACTTCGAGACGGTCGTTCTTCTGGTCGTTCTCGATCACGGTGGTCATCGGGGTCGTCACCTCTTCTCTCAGCGGAGCTTCGGGTCGAGGGCGTCGCGCACCGCGTCGCCGAGCATGATGAACGCCAGCACGGTAAGGCTCAGCATTCCGGCCGGGAAGAACAGGGCGAACGGCGCCGTACGGATCACCTTCTGGGCCGAGTTGATGTCGATGCCCCAGGAGATGGTCGGGTCCTGCAGGCCGATGCCGAGGAAGCTCAGCGTCGCCTCGGTGGCGATGTAGCCGCCGAGCGCGATGGTGGCGACGACGATCACCGGGGCGACCGCGTTCGGCAGGATGTGCTTGAACATGATCCGGCCGGTGCCGGCGCCGAGCGCCTTGGCGGCCGTCACGAAGTCGGACTGCTTGACCGTGATCACCGAGCCGCGCATGACACGGGTCATCTGGGTCCAGCCCAGGGCGACCAGCGCGAAGACCACGCTCCACACGGTGCGCGAGGTGAAGGCGTTCAGGACCACCAGCGAGCCGAGCAGCAGCGGGATGCCGAAGAAGATGTCGGTGATGCGGGAGATGATCGTGTCGACCCAGCCGCCGAAGTAGCCGGCCACCATGCCGGCCAGGCCGCCGAGGATGGTCACACCCAGGGTGACGCAGATGCCGACGATGATCGAGGCGCGGGCGCCGTAGACGACGCGGGCGTAGATGCTGCGGCCCTGGAGGTCGTAGCCGAACCAGTCCGCCTGGAACAGGTGGCCGTAGTTCGGCTTCGTCAGGTAGTGGTTGCGCAGGTCGCCGGCCCGCGGGTCCACCGAGGTGAACAGACCGGGGGCGATCGCGATGACGATCAGCAGCAGGATCAGCACGGCGGAGATCACGAAGATCGGCTTGCGCCGCAGGTCGTGCCACGCGTCGGAGCCGAGGCTGCGGGGCTTCTCGGGCTTGGCGGCCGCGGTGGCGGCGCGCTGCGCCGGGATGTCCCCGGCGGTCTTCTTCTCGGTCAGGTCAGGCATAACGGATCCTCGGGTCCAGGACCGCGTAAAGCAGGTCGACGAGCAGGCCGGCGGCCAGGTAGACGATCACCAGGAAGGCGACGAAGCCGGAGACCGTCGCGCCCTCCTTCATGTTGATCGCTTGGAAGAGCGCGTGGCCCACACCCTGGACGTTGAAGATGCCCTCGGTGACGATCGCCCCGCCCATCAGCGCACCGAGGTCGGTGCCGAGGAAGGTGACCACCGGGATCAGCGAGTTGCGCAGCAGGTGGGTACCGATCACCTTGCGCCGCGGCAGGCCCTTGGCCACCGCGGTGCGGACGTAGTCCGCCTTGATGTTCTCGGCGATGGAGGTACGGGTGAGGCGCGCGACGTAGGCCAGCGAGAGCGAGCCGAGCACCACGGCCGGCAGCACCAGCTGGGTGATGTCGTTGCTGTCCTGGACGGTCGGGGTGACCCACTTCAGGTTCTGCCCGAAGACCGTCTGGAAGATGAAGCCCAGCACCGGGACCGGGATCGAGATCAGCAGCAGGGTGAGGACCAGGGCGCCCTTGTCGAAGAGCTTGCCGCGGCGCAGACCGGCGTACAGGCCGATCCCGATGCCGAGCACGATCTCGATGAGGAACGCGAACAGCGCCAGCCGGACCGTGACCGGCAGCGCCTCGGTGATCTTGTCGATGACCGGACGCTGGTCCAGGCCGATGCCGAAGTCACCGGTGAACAGCTTCCCCATGTAGCTGAGGTACTGCTGCAGCAGCGGCTTGTCGAAGCCC
Organism: Kitasatospora sp. NPDC057512; assembly: GCF_042802135.1. NCBI lineage: Bacteria > Bacillati > Actinomycetota > Actinomycetes > Kitasatosporales > Streptomycetaceae > Kitasatospora > Kitasatospora sp. NPDC057512. Next base: position 16,208 of record NZ_JBHVET010000059.1, on the reverse strand, counting down.
TGCTGGTGCCTCAGGGCGGCAACCTGCACCGGGTCCGGCGCCTTGTCGCCCCACAACGCTGCGACCGGGTCACCGGGCAGCAAGTGCACCATGAAAAAGATGAGTGCGGTCGTTCCGAGGAACACCGGGATCATCTGGAGCAGTCGCCTCGCGACAAAGCGCCCCATCGTGCCTCCATGTATGACTCTGCCGGGCCCGTCAACCCGGCAAGAGATAAGTCGGCGTGCCAACGGCCGGTGCCAGTCCTCGCCCTTGTGGGGATGGACGGGCACCGGCCGTTGTCACCGGGTCAGGCGGTGCCGACCGATTACTTCTTCTTCTTGACCTCGACGTCGGTGTAGACCGGGTCGCCGAAGGAGTTGAACTTCACGTTCTGGACGTTCTTGGAGTAGCCGGAGCTGGTCTTGTAGTACCAGAGCGGGATGGCCGGCATGTCCTTGGCCAGAACGGCCTCGGCCTGCTGGTAGAACTCCGCGGTCTTCTCGACCGTGGTGGCGGCGTCCGCCTCCTTCGACAGCTTGTCGAACTCCGGGCTGGAGTAGCTGCCGTCGTTGGCCGCGGCACCGGTGCCGTAGACGTCGCGCAGGAAGTTGGCGTTCAGCGGGTAGTCCTGCACCCAGCCGGTACGCATCATGCTCTGGACCTGCTTGTTGGTGACCAGGTCACGCGAGGTCTTGAAGTCCGGCTTCGGGTCACCGAGGCACTCGACGCCGACCGCCTGGCGGATCGAGTTGCAGACCGCGTCCACCCACTCCTTGTGGCTGCCGTCGGAGTTGTACAGGATGGTGATCTTGCCGCCGGGAACGCCGCCGCCCTCGGTGATGAGCTGCTTGGCCTTCTCCGGGTTGTACTTGCAGGCGTCGCCGCAGGTGCCGGCCTTGTAGCCCATGACGCCGGGCGCCACGAACGAGTCGGCGGGGATGCGGTTGCCGTTCAGCACGGTCTTGGTGATGGTGTCGCGGTCGATCGCCATCGAGAGGCCCTGACGGACCTTCTCCTTGCCCGGGGCGTTCCAGTCGCCCTGGTACAGCGCGAAGGAGATGTTCTGGATGGCGCCCTGCGGCTGGTCGACCGCGCGCTTGCCCAGGTCGTCCTTGTACTTCGGCAGGTCGGTCGAGTCGACCTGGTCCAGGACGTCCAGGGTGTCGGACATCAGGTCCTTGTACGCGGCCTCACCGGCGGTGTAGTTCCGGAAGATGACACCGCCGTTCTTCGGCTTGTCGATGCCCGTGTACTTGTCGTAGGCGGACAGCGTGATGGCCTTGTTGTGCTCCCACGAGACGAACTTGTAGGGGCCGTTGCCGACCGGCTTCTGGCCGTAGCCGGCCGGGTCGGCGAAGAAGCCCTCGGGCAGCGGGAAGAAGGCCGAGTAGCCGAGCTTGTACGTGAAGTACGAGACCGGGGTGGTCAGTTCGATCGTGAAGTGGGTGTCGTCGACGACCTTCAGACCGGACATCTCGGTGGCGGTCGGGTCACCCTTGTCCTTGTCCGGGTGAACCGCGTCGTAGCCGACGATGTCGGAGAACCAGTCCGAGTTGATCTGGTTGTTCTTCGGGTTGGCCGACCAGTTCCAGGAGCTCACGAAGGACTTGGCGGTGACCGGGGTGCCGTCGTGGAAGGTCCAGCCGGACTTCAGCGTGACGGTGTAGTTCTTGGCGTCGGTGGTCTCGATCTTGTCGGCCACCTGGTTGCGCAGCGCACCGGTCGCGGGGTCGTAGTCGACGAGGCCCTTGAAGAGCTGCTTGACGATACGGCCGCCCTGGTTCTCCATGGCGTTGGCCGGCTGGAGCGGGCGCTGCGGCTCCGCGCTCTGGTAGCTGAAGCTGGCGCCCGGGTCGACCGCAGCGCTGTCGGAGCTGCCCCCGGAGGAGTCGCTGCTGCTGCACGCAGTCGCAGCGAGGGCGACAGCAACAGCTGCGACAACCCACTTGGCCTGGCTCGCACCGCGCATCGGTGTGCCTCCTGAATTCGACGTTGCAACGAGGAGGGCACTGCGGAACGGTTCCCACCGGACCCGCTGTGCCGTCCGCGCTCGTGGTTTCGGCGCGCACCCCTGCGCGTTCACCCTTGACCCGAGCCTGACTGCACCCACTATCCGTCACGCACGGACACGAAAGTGACCAGTGACGATCTCAATTAGGTCACATGAACAGTCGGTAAGTTTCGAAAACCGGACATTTGAGACATAGCCAGACAGGCACCAAACGGACAGTCGTCACGGATGACGAACTGTCACGTCCGCTCAGCGGACACCTGGGTGTGATGAGCGCTATTCCGTGAATAGCGGCCCAGACAACTTGGAGTAGTTGAAAAAGTTCGCCCCCCTCTCCATGGGAAAGGGGGGCGAATCATTCCGGCCAATGGCCGTTCAGTGCGTCCGAATCACGCCTTCTTGGCGCGCGAGGCGGTGCGACCGCGGTCCTTCTGGTCGAGGACGACCTTACGGATGCGAACCGTCTCCGGGGTCACCTCGATGCACTCGTCCTCGCGGCAGAACTCCAGCGACTGCTCCAGCGAGAGCTTGCGCGGCGGGACGATCGACTCGGCCACGTCGGCGTTCGCCGACCGCATGTTGGTGAGCTTCTTCTCCTTGGTGATGTTCACGTCCATGTCGTCGGCGCGCGAGTTCTCACCGACGATCATGCCCTCGTACACCTCGGTGCCCGGCTCGCAGAAGAGCACGCCGCGCTCCTGCAGGTTGGTCATCGCGAAGGCGGTGACCACACCGGCCCGGTCGGCGACCAGCGAGCCGTTGTTGCGGGTGGTCAGGTTGCCGAACCACGGCTCGTGGCCCTCGTGGATCGAGTGCGCGATGCCGGTGCCGCGGGTGTTGGTGAGGAACTCGGTGCGGAAGCCGATCAGGCCGCGGGACGGCACGACGAACTCCATCCGGACCCAGCCCGAGCCGTGGTTGGACATGTTGTCCATCCGGCCCTTGCGGATGCCCATGAGCTGGGTGACGGCGCCCATGTGCTCCTCGGGCACGTCCACCGTGAGGCGCTCGACGGGCTCGTGGGTCTTGCCGTTGACCTCCTTGGTGACCACCTGCGGCTTGCCGACGGTCAGCTCGAAGCCCTCGCGGCGCATGGTCTCGATCAGGATGGCCAGCGCCAGCTCACCGCGGCCCTGCACCTCCCAGGCGTCCGGACGCTCGGTGTCCAGGACGCGCAGCGAGACGTTACCGATCAGCTCGCGGTCCAGGCGGTCCTTCACCTGGCGGGCGGTGACCTTGCGGTCCACCTTGACGCCGGCCTTGGCGTCCGCGCCCTTGCCGCTGCCGCCCCGGCCGACCAGCGGCGAGGTGTTGGTGCCGATGGTCATCGAGATGGCCGGCTCGTCCACCGTGATCAGCGGCAGCGCGATCGGGTTCTCCGGGTCGGCCAGGGTCTCGCCGATCATGATCTCGCCGATGCCGGCGACGGCGCAGATGTCACCGGGGCCGGCCACCTCGGCCGGCTTGCGGGTGAGCGCCTCGGTCATCAGCAGCTCGGAGATGCGGACGTTCTGGATCGAGCCGTCGCGCTTGATCCAGGCCACGGTCTGGCCCTTGCGCAGCTCGCCCTGCTCGACGCGGAGCAGCGCGATGCGGCCGAGGAAGTTGTCGGCGTCCAGGTTGGTGACGTGGGCCTGGAGCGGGGCGTCCTCGTCGTAGCTGGGGGCCGGGACGTGCTCCAGCAGGGTGGAGAAGAACGGCTCCAGGCTCGTGCTGTCGGCCGGGACGGTGCCGTTCTCCGGCTTGGTCAGCGAGGCGATGCCGTCACGGGCGCAGGCGTAGACGATCGGGAACTCGATCTGGTCCTCGTCCGCGTCCAGGTCCAGGAACAGGTCGTAGGTCTCGTTGATGACCTCGTCGATCCGGGAGTCCGGACGGTCGGTCTTGTTGATGCAGAGGATGACGGGCAGGCGGGCGGTGAGCGCCTTGCGGAGCACGAACCGGGTCTGCGGCAGCGGGCCTTCGGAGGCGTCGACCAGCAGGACGACCGCGTCCACCATCGACAGACCGCGCTCGACCTCGCCACCGAAGTCGGCGTGGCCCGGGGTGTCGATGATGTTGATGGTGATCGGCGCGCCACCATCCTTGGGGTGGTACTTGACCGCGGTGTTCTTCGCGAGAATGGTGATGCCCTTCTCGCGCTCCAGGTCGTTGGAGTCCATCATCCGGTCATCGAGCTGCTGGTGGGCTGCGAAGGCGCCGGCCTGCTTGAGCATGGCGTCGACCAGCGTGGTCTTGCCGTGGTCGACGTGGGCGACGATGGCGACGTTACGGATGTCGTTGCGCGTGGGCATGCCTAGCGGATTCTCCCGGAATCGTGGGTTACGGCGCCCGGCCGCGAGACGCGCACTTGCGGCCCTTTCGGCCGCTGCCACCCGTTCCGCCTGCTACTACCGGTCCACCCGCCGGGCATATCGACATGCCTCGGCTTCCTCCTATCGTACGGGGAAGCGCCCAGGTGAGCAGAAACGGGCAGGTCGCAGGGGATCAAGATCACAGCCGGATCACACGGCCCCCGCCCGGCGACCGGGCTCCGGCCCCCTTCCGTTCGTGCTCCGACGACCCGGCCGACGCCCCGGGCCGACGCCCCCGGACCGATGTCCGGGAGGCGTCCGCCGACGCCGTGCGCCGCCCCGCCCGGGAAGCCCTACCGGCCCCAGCCCACGTCCTGGAAGCGCGGCCACCCGAAGCCGTACGCGCCCGCGCCGACCACCCCGGTCCGGACCCCGACCAGCTCCGGCCGCTGGTAGAGCGGCACCGAGTGCCCGAGCTGCCAGATCCGTACGTCCGCCTCCTGGAGCAGGTCGAGCCGGGCCGCCGGGTCCGGTTCGGCGGCCGCCCGGTCGAACAGCCGGTCGATCTCCTCGGTGCCGCCACGGCCGAAGTTGCCGCCCGGGTCCGGCACGCCGTCGGGGTCCGGCCGGGGCTTGGCGTAGGCGGGGCGCTGTTCGCTCGCCGGGCTGGGGCCGACCGGCCGGGAGAAGAGCGCGAGGTCGTAGTCCCCGGCCGCCAGGTGCTCCGCGACGAAGGACTCGGCGGGCACGGGCACCTGCCGCACCGCGATCCCGGAGTCCGCGAGGCCGGCGGTGAGCGCGTCGGCGGTGCGCTTGGCGGTCGCCGAGCCGGCCGGGAGCAGCAGCGAGAGGGCCAGCGGCTTGCCGCCCCTGGTCCGGACGCCCCCGCCGGCGGGCCGCATCCAGCCCGCCTCGTCCAGCAGCAGGACCGGATCCGCCTGGTCGACCGCGCCGCTGTTGTCCCGGTAGCCCTCCTGGTCGCCGGCGAGCAGGTGGCTGCCCAGCGGTGCGGCGGGCAGGCCGAGCGGGGTGAGCGCGGCGTCGGCGATCCGCTGCCGGTCGACGGCCCGGGTGACGGCCCGGCGCACCAGCGGGTCGGTCAGCGGGGCGTGCTCGGCGTTGAGGGTGAGCTGGGTGAGCGAGGCCGCGGCGGCCCGGTGCACGGTGACGCCGGGCAGCGACTCGGCCCGCCGCAGCGCCAGCGCCGCCGACTCGGGCGCGGCCGCGGGCGGCGGCGCGACGGAGGGTGAGGCGGAGGGCGAGGCGGAGGCGGGAGCGGAGGCGGCGGAGGCATCGGCGGCCGGGGCCGGCACCGCCCGGTCCACCGCCGCGGTGAGCGGGGCGACGTCCAGCCGGTCCTGGTCCAGCGCGTCCAGCCGCTGGTCGGGCGGTGCGGCGAGGAAGTCGATCCGGTCGGCCTTCGGCGGCTCGCCCCACCAGAGCGGGTTGCGCACCACGGTGACCGTCCCGCCCTCGGCGTCGTACCGGGAGAGGGTGTACGGCCCGGCGCTCGGACGGTCGCCGCCGGTCAGTGCCTGGTCGAAGGCGGCCGGGGTGGCCGTCTCGGCGGCCGGGTAGAGCGGCCCGAACAGCGAGCGCCACTCCGCGTACGGCCGCCGGAAGGTCACCCGCACCTCGTGCGGATCGGCGCCCGGGGCGACCGCTTCGATGGCGTCGTACCCGGCCGCCCGCCCGCCCCGGTACGCGGGGTCCAGGCCGGACAGCGCGGTCCGCTGGGCGTCGAGGTCGGCGGCCGAGAGCGGGGTGCCGTCGCTCCAGACGGCGTTCGGGTTGAGCCGGTACGTCACCACCTGCGGCGACTGCCCGGGCGGGGTGGACTCGGCGCCCGCCAGGTAGTCCGGGTCGGGGGCGAGCCGGCCGTGCTCGTCGGGCCGGAACAGCGAGGGGTACAGCGCGTGGGCGAGCAGCGCCGAGTCGGCGGTCGCCGCGCCCTGGTAGACGTTCAGCGTGGCCGGGACGCCGTCGAGGGCCCAGCGCAGCGTGCCGCCGTCCCGGACGGCGGCGCGGTCGACCGGCCCGACGTCCCCGGTGGTGGCGGTGGGCTCGGCCGGGGCGGGCACGGCGGCGGGGGTGCGGGCGGGGCCCGGATCGTCGGAGCAGCCGCCGAGACCGGCGGCGAGCAGCAGCGCGGCGGCTGCGGCGGTGAGCTGGCGGACGCGCATGGCGGCCATCGAACGCCGCCCCGGGCCCCCGACCCGCGCCGACACGGCGGCCGGCCGGGCGACTGCACCCGTCCGGCCCACCGCTCCGGGCGCTACAGCCCCAGCTCGAACCAGACGATCTTGCCCTTGGGCGTGCGCCGACTGCCCCAGCGCTCGGCCAGCAGGCTGACCAGCTGCAGGCCGCGCCCGCCCTCGTCGGTCTCCTGCGCGCGCCGCTGCCGGGGCTGCGCGTAGCCGTCGTCCCAGACCTCACAGACCAGGCCGCGCTCGCGCAGCAGCCGCAGCCGGATCTCGCCCCGCCCGTGCTTGAGCGCGTTGGTGACCAGCTCGCTGACCAGCAGTTCGGTGGTGTCGACCAGCTCGTCCAGCCCCCGGGCGAGCAGCCAGCTGCACGCCAGCTCGCGCGCCTTGGCCACCGAGGTGGGCTCGGGCGGCAGGAACCAGTTGCCGACGGCGTCCTCGGGGAAGGCGTGCACCTTGGCCATCAGCAGGGCGATGTCGTCCTCGCCGTGGTGCGGGTTGAGCTCGCCGAGCACGTGGTCGCAGAGGTCCTCCAGCCCCTTGCCCCCGTCGGAGAGCGCGGAGCGGAAGGCCCGCAGGCCCTCGTCCAGCTGGTGCTTGCGGCTCTCCACCAGGCCGTCGGTGTAGAGGGCGAGCACGGCGCCGTCCGGGAGGGTCAGCTCGACCTCCTCGAAGGGCTCGCCGCCGACGCCGAGCGGCAGGCCGGGCGGCACGTCGAGCATCCGGGAGCTCTCGCCGGGGCTGAGCAGGACGGGCGGCAGGTGGCCGGCGTTGGCGAAGACGCAGCGGCGGGTGACGGCGTCGTAGACCGCGTAGACGCAGGTCGCCAGGTAGACCTCGCGGGCCTCCTCGTCGGCCGTCGAGGTGAGCCGCCCGTACGGGGTGGGCGGGCCGGCCGGCACCGAGTCGTCGCCGAGGCCGCGGGCGATCTCGTCCAGGGCGCCGAGCACCTCGGCGGGGTCGAGGTCGAGCATCGCCAGGGTGCGGACGGCGGTGCGCAGCTGGCCCATCGCGACGGCGGCGCGCAGACCGCGGCCCATCACGTCGCCGATGACCAGCGCGGTGCGGTTGCCGGGCAGCGGGATGACGTCGAACCAGTCGCCGCCGACCTCGGTGTTGTTGTTGCTGGGCAGGTAGCGGCAGGCGATCTCCAGGCCGCTGGCGGCCGGGTTGCCCGGGGGCAGCAGGCTGCGCTGGAGGATCAGCGCCCGCTCGTGCTCGCGCCGGTAGAGCCGGGCGTTGTCGATGCAGACGGCGGCGCGGGCGACCAGTTCCTCGGCGATCGCGACGTCGCGGGCGTCGAACGGCTCGCTGCCGATCGCCCGGGAGAGCTGGACGAGGCCGAGCACCTGGTCGCGGGCGACCAGCGGGACGATCAGGGTGGAGCGCAGCAGCGGGTCGCGCCCGGGCTCGGGGACGACGCTGCGGCCGGTGCGCAGCGCCCGGGCGTGCGGGGAGCGGCGCGGGTAACAGAGCGTGCCGCCGGCCTCGGCGATCGGCAGGCCGGTGACCGAGCCGAGCACCGAGGAGGCGCCGCCGATCACGCTGGAGACGGCGACCCGGCGCAGTTCGCCGCTGCCGTCGGTGAGCACGGTGTCGCCGAGCCGGCCGGCGCTGGGCACGGTCTCGCCGGAGAGCAGCGCGGTGTAGAGGTCGACGGTCGCGAGGTCGCAGAACGGCGGGACGACGACGTCCAGCAGTTCCTTGGCGGTGGTCTCCAGGTCGAGGGTGGAGCCGATGTGCGCGCTGGCCTCGTTGAGCAGGGCCAGGTTGCGGCGCACCCCGTCGGCCTCGCGCTCGGCGACATGCCGGCTGGTGACGTCGGAGACCTGTCCGGCCACGCCCATGGTCTGCCCGGCGGAGCCGTTCAGGCGGTACAGCGAGACCGCCCAGAGCCGGTTGCCCTCGCGGGTCGGCACGGCGCCGTGGAAGCGCAGGTCGAAGACGGGCTCGCCGGTGGCCACGACCTTGCGCAGGGCGGCGGTGAGCCGGTCGGCCTCGGACGGCGGGAAGAGGTCGTGCGGGGTGAGGCCCTCCAGGTCGGTGGGGACCAGTCCCATCCCGGAGGCGAAGGCGTCGTTGACCCGCTGCAGCCGCAGCCGGTCGTCGAACAGCACGAAGCCGGTGGGCGTCTGCCCGAAGACGGCCTCGGAGGCGGCCAGGTCGGTCTCGATCCGGCGCAGCCGCCCGAGGTCGACGGCCAGGCAGGTGGCGCCCGCGGTGGGCAGGGCGCTGTCGGGCATCAGGTAGAGCTCGGCGAGGCCCTCGCCGCCGTCGGCGTCCCGGTACGGGGTGGTGCCGACCCACTCCTCGCCCGCCAGGGTGCGCTCCAGCCGGGCCCGGCCGCGCTGCCAGAGCTCGCGGGGGACGAAGGTGGTGACCGGGTCGGCGCCGACGGCCTCGGCGGCCGGGATGCCGAAGAACTCGGCGGCGCGCTCGCTCCACTGGCTGATCCGCCCGTCGGGGCCGATCGCGAAGGTGGCGACCCGGATGTAGTCGTAGATCGAGCCGGGGTCGCCGGCGCCCCAGGCGTGCTCCTCGGCGGCGGGATGGTGGCCGCGCCCGGCGACCGCGCCGTCCGGTACGGACAGGTGCGCGGAACCGGCCTGCCCGGGTACAGCGGCATGACCGCTGCTGCTCGGCGACACGCTCCGCGCCGGAGTGCTGTTCAACGGACCGACCCCTCCAACCCGCGACCGTCCGGATGTCGAGAAGACCGAGTATTCATCATCGAGGGGTACGTTCACACGCCCTCAACATCACAACATCAGATCGGGCGAAGGTTTTTGTCCTACCGCCCGCGCAACCACAATGCCACGCTCGCGCCCCCTTCCGGAGCGCGCGCTCCCCCTGAGCGCCCGATGGCATATGCGACCCCGCTCCCCTGCTGTTCGTTCCGCTCACGATCCATCGGGCTCACTACCCGGCAGCGCCTGCTCGAACCAGACCACCTTGCCGATGCCCTCGGCCCGGGCTCCCCAGCGCAGTGCCAGCCGGTGGACCAGCTCCAGACCGCGCCCGCCCTCGTCGGCCTCGGCCGCGTGCCGCTCCCGGGGCGGGTCGGGCAGCGGGTCGGAGATCTCGACCAGCAGCGTCTCACCGAGCGTCAGCCGCACCCCGATGGGGGCGCTGGCGTACCGGACGGCGTTCGTGACCAGCTCGCTGACGAGCAGTTCGGCGGTGTCGGTGAGCTCCTCGACGCCCCACTCGACGAGCGTGGCGCGGACCAGCCGGCGGGCCCGGGAGACGGCGGTGGGCTCGGCCGGCAGGGTCCAGCCCGCCGTCGGGGTGCCGGCCTGACCGTGGCCGAGCCGGGCCAGCAGCAGCGCGACGTCGTCCGGCTCCCGGCCCTGCTCCATGGTGTCCAGCACGGCCTCGCAGGCGGCCTGGATGGAGGCGTGCGGCCCCTGGAGCACGGTGACCAGCCGGCCGAGGCCGACGTCCAGGTCCTTGTCCCGGGACTCGACCAGGCCGTCGGTGCACAGCGCCAGCAGGCTGCCCTCGGGGATCTTCAGTTCGACCGACTCGAACGGGACTCCGCCCACCCCGAGCGGGGCACCGGAGGGCAGGTCGAGGATGCGGCCGGCGCCGCCGGGCAGCGGGCCGCCGGTGCGGGTCGGCTCCGCGCCGGCCTCGCCCGGCACCACCAGCACCGGCGGGATGTGCCCGGCCTTGGCGACGGTGAGCCGGGCCGTCGCCGGGTCGAAGACCGCGTAGACGCAGGTGGCCAGCAGCGCCTCGTCCGGGCCCTGGGCGAGGTCGTCGGCCAGCTCGTGGACGTGCCGCAGCAGGACGTCCGGCGGCAGGTCGAGGGCGGCCAGCACCCGGACGGCGGTGCGCAGCCGTCCCATCGTGGCGGCGGCCCGCAGGCCGTGGCCCATCACGTCGCCGACCACCAGCGCGGTGCGGTCGCCGGGCAGCGGGATGACGTCGAACCAGTCGCCGCCGACCTCGGTGCCGCTGCTGCCGGGCACGTACCGGTAGGCGACCTCGACGCCGGTGGGCTGCGGGACCTGCTGCGGGAGCAGGGTGCGCTGGAGGGTGAGCGCGGCGGTGCGCTCGCGGGCGTAGAGGCGGGCGTTGTCCAGCGAGCTGCCGGCCCGGTCGGCCAGTTCGACGGTGAAGGCCAGGTCGTCCCGGTCGAAGCCCTCGCGGTAGCCGGCCCGGCTGACCAGCAGCAGGCCGATCACGATGCCGCGGGCGCGCAGCGGCACGACCAGCATCGAGTGCACGCCCAGGTCCCGGGCGGCCTGCATCTTCGGGTCGCCGGGGTAGGTGACGTCGTCCAGCTGGTCGGCGCCGGACAGCAGCTCGGGCACGCCGGTGCGCAGCACCCGGCCGCAGACCGAGTCCTCGGCGAAGGTGATCCGGGCGCCGCGGCGCAGCATCACGTCCACCTCGGGGCCGTCCTGGACGGAGGCGGTGCCGAGCTGGAGCAGCGAGGTGCGCCGGTCGTGGCCGTGCCGGGGCAGGTCGTCACCGTGCGCGACGGCCTGGAGCAGGACCACCGCCGAGTGGTCGGTCAGCCGGGGGACGACCGAGCCGGCCAGCTCCTGGGCGATCCGGGAGGCGTCCAGCAGGTCGCCGACCCGGGAGCCGAACTCGTTGAGCAGCGAGAGCCGGCGCCGGGCGTGCTCGACCTTGGCGACCGCCCGGTAGCGCTCGGTCACGTCCATCACGGTGCCGGAGATGCCGAGCACCCGGCCGGAGCGGTCCGTCATCCGGCTGTAGGAGATCGAGCGGTAGCCGGCCCGGGTGGTGACCGGGGAGGCCAGGGTGACGTCGATGACCGGCTCGCCGGTGGCCAGCACCTGGCGCTGGATGGCGGTGATCTCGTCGGCGGCCCGCTCCGGCAGGGTCTCGCCGGTGGTGCGGCCGACGTGGTCGTCCGGGGCGACGCCGTTCATCTCGGCGAGGGTCCGGTTGACGGCGGTGTAGCGCAGGCCGGTGTCCATGATGGCGATGCCCAGCGGGGACTGCTCGAACAGCGCGTCGCGCACCGCGAGGTCCCGCTCGACGGCCTGGACGGCGGCCGCCTCGGCCATGTTGACCTGGAGGAACGGGGTGCCGTCGCCGTCCACCAGGAGGGAGATCCGGGCGTCCACGGCGACCGGGGCGCCGTCCCGGTCGCGCAGCTCGGCGTAGCCGGCCCAGCGGCCGTGCCGCAGGGTGTCCTGGATCGCGCCCCGGATCCGGGCGACCTGCTCCCGGTCGGGGATCAGCTCGTCGATCCGGCGGCCGACCAGCAGCTCGTTCGGCCAGCCGAGCAGCTCCTCGGCGGCGGGGCTCCAGAGCACCACCCGGCCCGCGGTGTCCAGGATCGCGATGGCGACCTTGAGCATGTCCAGCAGACTGCCGCCGGCCGGTGTGCCGGGGGTGCCCGGGGCGTCGGCCGGCCCGCCGGGGAACGGCCGGGTGGGGCGTCCGCGCAGGCCGCCCCGGGTGCCCGGCTCGGCCACCGCCAGGGTCGGTGCCGGCTGGTCGGGCCGTACGGTGTCGGGCCGCGCGGTGCCGGGGGCCTCGACGGTGCCGCGGTGGCGGGCGGCCGACGACTGGGGGGCGGCCGGACGGGCGGCGCGGCGCAGTCGGGCGCGGGCGGCGGCGCTCCCCGCGGAGCCTGCCCGCCGCTCTCCCCCGCCACCGTTCCCGGTACTCGACACCGACGGGGCCTCCGGCTCTGGTCGGGATCGGCGTCGCCGGCTGGGGACGGCTCACCGATGGTGACGAATAGTGCCGAAAAGTGACATACCCAGCAGCATCCAGGCTATCCCGGCCCCCGGGTCGTCTTGTCCGATTGACCTACCCGGCGGACTGCGCGTCGCCCACCGCCGGCGCGCTGTCGGCGGTGCCCGCCGGGGTGCCCGTGAGCAGCCGGGCGACGTGCGGCAGCACGTCACGGTCGTGGTCGATCCAGTCCACGGCGTCCAGCTCGTCCGGGCCCAGCCAGCGCAACGCGTCGTGGTCCTGCAGTGCGCGCGGCTCGCCGGACAGCAATTCGGCGGCCCAGAAGCGCAGCTCCAGGCCGGGGCGCACGGCCCACGCGCCCGGCAGCCGGACCAGCGCGCGCGCCCGGACGCCGAGCTCCTCCAGCAGCTCCCGCTCCAGCGCCTGCGCCTCGGTCTCCCCCGGCTCGGCCTTGCCTCCGGGGAACTCCCACCGGCCGGCCACCGCCTCGGGCGCGCTGCGCCGGGCGGCGAGCACCCGGCCGCGGTGGACCAGCGCGCCGCCGACCACGATCCGGGGCGGAGCGGCGGGGGCGTCGGGGGTGGGGTCGTGGGTCGCGTCCATGGGCCCGACCCTACGGTCTGCCGTCGGGCCCGGGCGTTCGCGAAGGGCTCGGGGCTGCGGAGGGCTCGGGGCTGCGGAGGGCTCAGGGCTGCGGAGGGCTCAGGCGTTGCGGACCGTCCCGTCCGCCGGTTCGGGCCGGGCCGCCTCCCCGTCCTCCTCGACCCAGTACAGCTGCTTGTGGCCGCGGGCCTCGAACTCGGCGGCCAGCCGCCGGGCCTCCGCCCGGTCGAGGTCCCTGGCGACCACGAAGCGGTTGCCGTTGTCGTCCTGCCGCATCACCCGGTGGGTACCCATGGCGGGAGGGTACCGGGGGCTCCCGCGGGAGGACCGGTCCCCGGCTCGCGTGGGGGTCGGGCCGGGGACGTGCCCACGACCGTACGGCCGGTGGGTTACCGGCAGGTACGGGCCCGGTCAACGGCCGGTAACCACGCCTCCGGATGGCTCAGACCCGCAGGTCGGGCGCCTGCTCCCCGGTCGACAGGTCCAGCCCGCGGCGGATCTCCACGATCGTCGGCGTCGTCCTGGCCTCCAGCGCCCTGGCCTTGCGGAGGTCGCCCGCCAGGTCGGTGCCGGAGGCCGCGGCGTCCCAGGCGGCGGCCGCCTGCGACTTGGCCTCGGCCAGCTTGGCGATCCTCGGCTGGACGTCGGCCGGCCAGGCCACCCCCGTCCTGCCCAGCACCGCCGCCTGGGTGCGGGAGGCGGAGGCCACCCGGCGCGCCCAGGCCCGGTAGTCGGCCTCGGCCTCGGCAACCTCCCGCTCCGGCTGGTCCAGGTAGTCGTCGTTGAAGGCCCGGGCGGCCTCCAGGTAGGCCAGCTGGGGCGCGGTCAGGTGGCCGCGGTCGGTGCGGACGGTGCCCCGGTGCCGGTCCTCGCGGTCCTCGTAGGCGCAGGTCACGTACCGCGAGCCGGACGCCCAGTTCTTCTCGGTCGGGTAGAGGTAGACGTCCTCCATGCCGTCGGGGACGGTCCACTGGTCGAGCGCGTAGCCGCTCAGCACCTGGCGGCACAGCCGGCCGGCCGACTCGCGGGCCGCGCGCTCGCCCGGGTAGGCGCCGGCGCCGAGCAGGAGGTCGGCGGTGCCCGCCACCTCGCCGTGGTGCGGCTCGGTACAGGCCACCCGGTACACCCAGTACACCGTCTCGTCGCCGCCCGCGTCCGCCGTCGACCCGCCCTGGGGGGAGTCGTAGCAGTCGCCGGCCTTGAGGTCGGACCAGTGCACCGAGCCGGCCGGCGCCTTCGGGGGCAGGCCGGGGCGGCCGGCCCGCGCCGAGCTGAAGTCGGCCGCGCCGAGCAGCAGGGCCATCAGCACCGTGCCGATCGTGCCGAGCACCAGGCCGGTCACCGCCATGCCGGAGCCGCGCTCCTTGCGGCGGTTGATCTGGACCAGCGCGAGGACGCCGAACACCAGGGCCACCGGGGCCACCAGGAGCAGGCCGGTGACCAGGGAGCCGACGGCGAAGCCGTTGGTGGGAGCGGGGCCGGGGACGAACCCGGGGCCGGCGAACCCGGGGCCGGGCGCGCCGGCCGGGCCCTGGCCGGGGGCCGGGGCGTACGGGTGGCCGGGCTGGAAGCCGGACTGGGCGGCGGGGGTGACGGAGGCCCAGCCGCCGGCGGGCAGCGGGTGCGGCGGCTGGGGCGGGGCGGCCGACGGCGGGACGGCCTGCGGGGCCGGGGCCGGGGCCGGGGCGGCGGGCGGGCCGGCGGAGAGGTCGGGGGCCGCCCAGGGGTCGGCGGGGGCGGCGGGGGCCACCGGCTCGGCGGCGCTCGCGGGTTCGACCGGGCTCGCCGGATCGGCCGGGCTCGCGGGCTCGGCGGTGTCCTTGCGGAAGTCCACCCGGGGGTCCTGCCCGGCCGTCGGCGCCTCCGCCGCGTCCGTACCACCCGTGCCCGCCTCCGCGTCCGTCCCCGCGTCGGCTCCCGTGGCCGCGGACGGCTCCGGCTCCGGCCCCGGGACGGGCGGCTCGGACTCAGGCTTGGACACGTGGACTCCCCCAACCCACCGGGGCGGGCATCGGCTCGGCGCTCGGCACCATGGCTCCGCGCCACGGCTCGGACCCGAACGGACCCGAACGGGCCCGATCTGAACGGTCGCGCGACTTTACCCGATCTTTCCGAACACCTGCCCGCCCTTTCCGGTCCGCCCCCCGCCCGCTCAGCCGCGGGCCAGCACCTCCCCGTGCAGCATCGAGAACCAGCCGTCCCCGGCGGCACTCCACTCCCGCCAGCCGTCCGCGATCCACTCCAGCTCGTCCTGCTCCGCGAGGCCCAGCCCGACCGCCGTCCGGCCCAGCGCGGTGCCCGTCACCCGGTCCGCCCACATCCCGCCCCACCAGGCGCGCTGCTCGGGCGTCGCGAACGTCCAGGTGGAGGAGGTCGCGGTGACCTCGGTGAAGCCGGCCGCGCGGGCCCAGGACAGCAGCCGCCGGCCGGCGTCCGGCTCGCCGCCGTTGGCGCGGGCGGTCCGCCGGTACAGCTCCAGCCACCGGTCCAGCGCGGGCGCCTCCGGGAACCAGGTCATCGAGGCGTAGTCGACATCGCGGACCGCGACCACGCCGCCCGGCACCGTCACCCTCCGCAGCTCGCGCAGCGCGGCCACCGGGTCGGCCACGTGCTGGAGCACCTGATGGGCGTGCACCACGTCGAACTCGCCGTCCCGGTACGGCAGCCGGTGCACGTCGGCGCACTCGAAGGCGACATTGGACAGCCCCCGCCCGGCGACGTGTCCGGCGGCCTGCTCCAGCACCTCGGCGGAGGCGTCCACCGCGACCACCCGCCCCTGCGGGCCGACCAGCCCGGCCAGGTCCGCGGTGATCGTGCCGGGCCCGCAGCCGACGTCCAACAGGGCCTGCCCGGGCCGCAGTTCGGGCAGCAGGTAGCCGGCCGAGTCGGCGGCGGTACGGGAGCGGTGCGAGCGCAGCACGGCCTCCTGGTGGCCGTGGGTGTAGACGGCGGCGGGCTGCGGTCCGGTCATGAGGTCCCCCCTGGGCGCGGTCGGCCGCGGTGCTCCGCGACACCCCCGACGCTACCCCTCGTCCCGTATCGCGAGAAGAACAGTCTCGCATTCCGGTCACCGCGGACCGGGGCCGCGCCCGGCCGCCGTACCGTGGAGGCGCCCCCGACAGAACGGTCCCCCCGCCCATGCCCGGCCCGCGTCCCTACGTCCTGCTGAGCGCCGCCGTCTCGCTCGACGGCCACCTCGACGACGCCTCCCCCGACCGGCTGCTGCTCTCCAACGCCGCCGACTTCGACCGGGTCGACGAGGAGCGCGCCGCCGCCGACGCCGTCCTGGCTGTCTCTTATACACATCTAGCGTTGGTCCGGCGGCAGTGAACGGCGTACCGCGCCTGTTCGCCCGCAACGAGCGCCTGGTCTGCCACTTCGACACCAGCTTCGGGCCGATGGTCAGCGTGATGGTCGGTGCGCTGCTGG
>NZ_JBHVET010000058.1:0-20221 GCF_042802135.1 Kitasatospora sp. NPDC057512 | reverse complement strand
GGGGGGGCGGGGGCCTCGGGGGTGGGGGGGGGCGGTCAGAGGACCGTCTCGGCCTCCAGGTAGCGGTCCTGCGGCACGGTCTTCAGCTCGGCGACCGCCTCGGCCAGCGGCACCAGGTTGATGTTGGTGCCCTGCAGCGCGGTGATGTGCCCGAAGGCGCCCTTGTGGACGGCCTCGACGGCGTGCCAGCCGAAGCGGGTGGCGAGCACCCGGTCGTAGGCGGTGGGGGTGCCGCCGCGCTGGGTGTGGCCGAGGATCACCGGGCGGGCCTCCTTGCCGAGGCGGTGCTCCAGTTCGCGGGAGAGCTGGGTGGCGATGCCGGTGAACCGCTCGTGGCCGTAGATGTCCTTGGTGCCCTCCTCCCAGTGCATGGTGCCGGGCTCGGGCTTGGCGCCCTCGGCGCAGACCACGATGGCGAACTTCTTCTGGCGGTCGAAGCGCTCGCGGACGACCTCGGTGAGCTTGTCGATGTGGAACGGGCGCTCCGGGACGACGATGGCGTGCGCGCCGGCGGCCATGCCCGCGTTCAGCGCGATCCAGCCGGTGTGCCGGCCCATGACCTCGACGACCATGACGCGCTGGTGGGACTCGGCGGTGGTCTTCAGCCGGTCCAGCGCCTCGGTGGCGACCGAGACGGCGGTGTCGAAGCCGAAGGTCACGTCGGTGGCGGCGATGTCGTTGTCGATGGTCTTGGGCACGCCGACGATCGGCAGGCCCGCGTCGCTCATCAGCTTGGCGGCCTTCAGGGTGCCCTCGCCGCCGATCGGGATGACCGCGTCCAGGCCGAGGTCGGAGCAGTACTTCTTGGCCCGTTCGACGCCGTCCCGCAGGTGGCTCGGCTGGACCCGGGAGGAACCGAGGATGGTGCCGCCCTGGGCCAGGATGCCGCTCACCGAGTCCAGGGTCAGGGGGCGGTGGTGGCCCTCAAGGAAACCGCGCCACCCGTCCTCGAACCCGATGATCTCGTCGCCGTGGTCGACCACCCCCCGGTGGACCACGGAACGGATCACCGCGTTCAGGCCGGGGCAGTCACCGCCGCTGGTCAGCACTCCGATACGCATTAGCTTTGCAACTCCCGAGCAGAACCGAGGAACGGCCGGACTACAGGCTGGGACGACGAGCCGTCACCGTAACGGGGCGCTCCCGCGCCGTGGTGGCGGGGAGGTGGCCGTGGGGTGAAGGACCGGCCGATCCGGACAGAACGCCCGAAAACGGCCGCGAAGTCGAGCATACGGCCCCTGGTCCGGCCGGGCAGGAGCCGACGCGGGAGCGGCGCCGTCGGCGCCCCCGCGCGGAATTGCAGCCTGCTGCCGAGGAGGGTGTGCAGTAGGCAGCCCCATTGTGGTACGTCCGGGGCCGCCCGCGGACCGGGTGACCGCATGGCGGGCACCCGGGCCGGGGCGTACGGATGTACTACTGGGGGCGCGTCGCGGCCGCGATGCGCTCGGCGCGCAGCGCGTCGTACCAGGTGGTGTCGGCCGGCGGCAGGGCGGCGACGTCCAGCGCCAGCTTGAGCAGCATGTCGGCCACGGCGGGGTTGCGGGCCAGCACCGGGCCGTGCAGGTAGGTGCCGAACACGGTGTCCCGCCAGGCGCCCTCGGTGCCATCACCGGTGCCGTTGCCCCGGCCGACGCTGACGTTGGCGAAGGGCTGCACGCCCTGGCCGAGATGGGTGACGCCCTGGTGGTTCTCGAAGCCGGTCAGCTGCGGCAGGCCGAGCCGGGGGTCGACGTCGGCGAGCACGTCGCCGACGCAGCGGGCGCCCTCGCCGCGGGTGGTCCAGACGTCGAGCAGGCCCAGGCCCGGCTCGCGCTCGCCGAGGTCGTTGATGAACTCGTGGCCCATGATCTGGAAGCCGGCGCAGACGCCGAAGATGATCGCGCCGTTCTCGGCGGCCCGCACCAGGCCGCTGTCGGCGCGCAGCCGCTCGGCGGCCAGGCGCTGCGGGCGGTCCTCGCCGCCGCCGATCAGGTAGATGTCGCCGCTGGTGGGGATCGCCTGGTCGGAGCGGACGTCGATCCGGGTCACGTTGAGGTGGCGCTGGCGGGCCCGGCGCTCCACGACCAGGGCGTTGCCCCGGTCGCCGTAGGTGCTGAGCAGGTCCGGGTAGACCCAGACCACGCGCAGGCTGCTCTCACTCATCCTCGAAGGCCTTCCGTCACGTAAAGACTGGTGTGCGGGCGCGGCATCAGCCGGCCACGACCTTCCGCAGCTGCTGGAAGGCGGTGTAGTTGGCGATGGCCTCGATCCGGCCGGGAGGGGCCATCCGGACGGCCTGCTCCAGCGTGTCGACCACGTGGAACTGGAGTCCGGCGACCTCCAGGCGGACGGCCAGGTCCAGCTTGCGCTGGCCCATCACGAAGACCGGGTGCCCGGCGAGGCGCTCGTAGTCGACGTCCCACAGCCAGGAGGTGTCGGTGCCGTCGGCGTCGAGGGCGTTGACGGAGAGGATCACCGGGGCGGGCGGGCCGTCGATCAGGGAGAAGGTCTCCAGCCAGCCGGCCGGGTTCTTGGCCAGCAGCAGGCGGATGTCCCGGCCCTGGTACTGGACCACGTCGTAGCGGCCGGCCACGGCGGCCACCGAGCGCATCCGCTCCAGGGCGACCTGCGGGGCGACGCCGAACACGGCGGCGACGGCGGCCGAGCTGGTGGCGTTGGCCAGGTTGGCCCGGCCCGGCAGCTGGAGCTGGATCGGCCAGGCGCCGCGCTGCGGGTCGATCACGTGGGTGCCCTGGAGCGCCCAGTGCGGGTTGGGCCGGCGGAAGCCGCAGTCCTGGCAGAACCAGTCGTCGCCGGGGCGCTGCATCACACCGCCGCAGGCGGGGCAGGACCAGGCGTCCTCCTTCCAGGCCTGTCCGGCGGCCACCCAGACCACCTTCTTGCAGGAGGAGGCGGCCCAGGTCACCAGCGGGTCGTCGGCGTTGGCGATGACCACGGCCTCGGTGTTCTGGAGGCCCTCGCGCCACTTCTCGGCCATCATCCGGGTCTCGGCGGCGCGGTCGAGCTGGTCGCGGGAGAGGTTGAGCAGGGCGATCGCCTTGGGGCGGGTGTCGCGGGCGACCATCGCCAGGTACTTCTCGTCGACCTCGATCACGCCGAAGCGGGCGTCGTTGCCGCCGGCCAGGGCGGAGGTGATGCCGGCGGGCATGTTGGCGCCCAGGGCGTTGGAGACCACCGGGCCGGCGGCGCGCAGCGCCTCGGCGATCAGGCGGGTGGTGGTGGTCTTGCCGTTGGTCGCGCTGACCAGGACGACGTCGAGGTTCTCGGCGAGGGTGGCGAGCAGGTCGGGGTCGAGCTTGAGGGCGACCTTGCCGCCGATCACCGAGCCGCTCCCGCGCCCGGCCTTGCGCGACACGGCGGCGGCGACCCGGCCGGCGGTCACCGCGATCTTGGCGCGGGCCGGCAGCGAGGCGTCGCGTGCGCCTGTGGGCTCCGATTCGGTGCCTGCCATGCTCAGTGGTTCCTCCTTGCTGCGGCACCACCCGTGGCCGAATAACGGGCCGTCGGGCGGCGGGGACGGGGGTCAGCCTACCGACTCCGTCGCCCGACCGGACGATCCGGACCCCGTGCCGCCTGCTGCGACGCGCTCGCGGGTGCTGCTGACGGCCTGTCGGGGAGGGCGGTGTACGGAGCAGCCCCAGGGGTTCGGCTCCAAACCCCTACTGCTTGACGACGCTCGACGACCACCGTCGGGTTCCCGACCTGCCCGGGTAAGGATCTGGTGAAGAAATGATCAGCGGCCCGGATGGTGGGCGCAGCCGGCCGGATCCCCGGCGGCCAGCGTGGCGGTGATCACCAGGGTGCCGTCCTCGGCCTGGAAGTCCAGCGGCGCGTCCAGCCGTCGCATCGCGGCGATCAGGCCGGTGTTGCCGCCGTGGGTCACCGCGTACACCGTGCGGACGCCGGCCGCCCGGGCCGTCGCCGACAGCCGCCGCAGCAGCGCCGCGCCCAGCCCGTGCCGCTGCCAGTCGTCCTCGACCAGGACGGCCAGCTCGGCCTCGCCGTCGTCCCACATCAGGTGCCCGAGCGCGAGGATCCGCCCGTCCGGGGCCGCCACCGCGTAGCTGCGGCCGTGCCGCGGGTCCAGCAGGTGGTCCAGGTAGCGGCCGGCGTCGCGGACCGGGCCGTGGTAGCGCAGCCGCAGCGCGGCGGGGGAGCAGCGCCCGTGCATCGCCAGCGCCGCCGCCCGGTCGGCCGGCCCGGCCGGGCGCAGCAGCAGCCCGGTCCCATCCGGCAGGGACAGCCGGGACGGGACCTCCGGCGCCGGACCGGCGGCGCGGACGGCGGGCGGGTGCGGCCGGACGGTCCGGTACGGGCCGCCGGTGAGCGCGGGCAGCCGGGTGGCCTGGCCCTCGGGCGCCGCGCACCTGCGGTCGGACCTGCGGAAGGGCCGGTGCCAGAGCCGTTCGGGGCGAGTGCGTGATGCCTTCATGCCGCCGACGCTACCGACGGTGCGCTTCCGTTCGGTTACGTGATCGTGAACGCGCGAATGTCCGGGGGCGCGGCCGGGTGGCGTGGGACAGGGGTGGGACCGGGCGGGCCGCCGCCCGGGACGGCCGCACGGGTGGCCGGGACGGCATCGGCGCAGGTCGCGACCGGTGCCTCAGGCGGGTGGGACAGCGGGCGGCCGACGGTGGATGGCGTTCCCGGTGCTCCTGGTGAGCAGGAGGCCACACCCCGTACGTCCACGCACCGAAGGCCGTCTCCATGCGCGACACCCCGTCCGTCCCCACCACCGACACCACCGCCACCGCCGACACCACCGCCACCACCACCGCCACCACCACCGGCACCCCCGCCGTCCCGCACGCCCGCCGCGCTTCGGTCGGCACCGCGCTCACCGGACTGCTCGACCGGCAGGCGCGCACCCGGCCCGGCGCGCCGGCCGTCCTCGGCGAGGGCGGCGGCCTCACCTTCCAGGAGCTGGCCGGGACCGCCCGCCGGCTGGCCGCGCGGCTGCGCCGCCTGGGCGCCGTCCCGGACGGCTGCGTCGGCCTGTACGTCGAGCCGTCCGTCGAGCTGGTCGCCGGGGCCTGGGGCGTGCTGTACGCCGGGGCCGGCTACCTGCCGCTGTCGCCCGAGTACCCCGAGGACCGGCTCCGCTACATGGTCGAGGACAGCGGCACCCGGATCGTGCTCACCCAGGCGCACCTGCGCGAGCGGCTGGCCGCGCTGGTCCCGGCCGGGACCGCGGTCGTCACCTTCGAGACCTTCGAGGACGCCCCTCCGCTGCCGGAGGCGGCGGAGGAGGAGGCGGAGGAGGCGCCCGAGGCGCCCGAGGCGGCCGTCGAGCCGGAGTCGCTGGCCTATGTGATCTACACCTCGGGCAGCACCGGCCGCCCCAAGGGCGTGATGATCGAGCACCGCTCGGTGGTCTCCCAGCTGCGCTGGATGCACTCCGCCGGGCACCTCGACCCCGGGACCATCGTGCTGCAGAAGACCCCGATGAGCTTCGACGCCGCGCAGTGGGAGATCCTCGCCCCGGCCGTCGGCGCCCGGGTGGCGGCCGGTACGCCCGGCCTCTACCGGGACCCGGAGGCGCTGGTCGCCGCCGTCCGGAGGCACGGGGTGACCGCGCTCCAGTGCGTGCCCACCCTGCTCCGGGCGCTGCTGGACACCGAGGGCTTCGCCGGCTGCACCGGCCTGACCCGGGTGTTCTCCGGCGGCGAGGCGCTCTCCCGGCGGCTCGCCCGCGACCTGGGCCAGGCCCTTCCGCGGGCCGCGCTGGTCAACCTGTACGGCCCGACCGAGTGCACCATCAACGCCACCTGGCACCTGGTCGACCCGGCCGATCCGGCCGACGGCGCAGGCTCGGTGCCGATCGGCCGACCGGTGGCCGACACCCAGTGCCACGTCCTCGACGAGGAGCTGCGGCCGGTCGCCGCCGACGGCGTCGGCGAGCTGTACATCGGCGGCGTCCAGCTGGCCCGCGGCTACCTGAACCGGCCGGAGCTGACCGCGGAGCGGTTCGTCCGCTCCCCGTTCGCCCCCGGCGAGCGGCTGTACCGCACCGGCGACCTGGTGCGGTGGAACCCGGACGGCACCCTCCAGTTCGCCGGCCGGGTGGACAACCAGGTCAAGCTGCGCGGGTACCGGGTCGAGCTGGACGAGATCGCCCGCGCGATCGAGGAGCACACCTGGGTGCGCCGCTCGGCCGCGGTCGTCACCGGGGACGACCGCACCGGGCACCCGAACCTGGTCGCCTGCGTCGAGCTGAACCCGCGCGAGGCCGCCCTGATGGACCAGGGCAGCCACGGCGGCCACCACCAGTCCAAGGCCAGCAAGCTCCAGGTCAAGGCCCAGCTGTCCGACCCGGGCCTGCGCGACCGGGCCCGGCTGGCGGGCCGCGAGCGGGTCGAGCTGCCCGGCCGGAAGGAGACCGGGGCCCAGCGCCGGGAGGCCTTCGCCCGCAAGAGCTACCGCTTCTACGACGGCGGCGCGGTCACCCGGGACGACCTCACCGCGCTGCTCGCCCCGCGCCCGGCCGGCACCTTCGGCCGCGACCTGGAACTGCTGAGCCTGCCCGAACTCGGCCGCGTCCTGCGGCGGTTCGGCCAGTTCCACAGCGAGGAGCGGCTGCTGCCCAAGTACGCCTACGCCTCGCCCGGCGCGCTGTACGCGACCCAGCTGTACCTGGAGACCGGCGGCCTGGACGGGCTCGCGGCCGGGCTGTACTACTACCACCCGGTCGAGCACGTCCTGGTCCGGATCGGCCCCGCGGAGGCGGGGCCGGGCCCTGCGGCCGGGGCCTACCTGACGCTGCACTTCTCCGGGAAGCACGGCGCCATCGAGCCGGTCTACAAGAACAACATCCGGGAGGTGCTGGAGTTCGAGACCGGACACATGCTGGGCGTCCTGGCGGAGGTGCTGCCCGAGTACGGGCTGGACGTGCGTCCGATCGGCCTCGACCCGGCGGCCAAGGACCGGCTGGACGTCGCCGAGGAGGACCACTACCTGGGCGCCTTCGCGGTCGTCCGGGCCGGCGGCCCGGCGCGGGACGAGGGCACCGAACTGTACGTCCAGGCCCACGAGGGCCGGGTGGACGGCCTGCCGGGCGGCCTCTACCGGTACGCCGACGGCGAGTTGACGCACGTCTCGGAGGAGGTGGTGGAGTCCCGGCACGTGATCGCGATCAACCAGGCCGTCTACGCCCGGGCCTCGTTCGGCGTCACGGCCGTCGGCCGCGCCGAGGAGGAGTGGCTGCGGTACATCGTGCTCGGCACCGAGCTGCACCGCCTCCAGCGCAACGGCCTGGCCCTGGGCTTCATGTCCTCCGGCTACAGCTCCAAGTCCGGCCACCCGCTGCCCGCCTCGCGCCGCATCGACGAGATCCTGGCCGGCCGCGGCATCACCCCCGGACCGTCCTACTTCTTCCTCGGAGGCAAGGTGAGCGAGGAGCAGATCCGCAGTGAGGGCATGTACGAGGACACCGTCCACATGAAGGGACCGGCCGAGCTCATCAAGGACCAACTGGCCACCCTGCTGCCCGACTACATGCTGCCCAACCGGGTGCTGGTGATGGACGCCCTGCCGCTCACCGCGAACGGCAAGGTGGACCTCAAGGCGCTGGCCGCCTCCGAGGCCGTCCGCACGGCCGACGTGCGCGGCGCGTACGTCGCACCCGCCACCGGGTACGAGCGGTGGCTGGCCGGGGCGTGGGGGCGGGCGCTGGGGTACGAGCAGGTGTCGGTGACGGACGAGTTCTTCGCCGTCGGCGGGAACTCGCTGATCGCCGTCGCCCTGGTCCACCGGATCAACCGCGAGTTCGGCGTCGCGCTGCCGCTCCAGGTGCTGTTCGAGTGCCCCCGGCTGGGCGATCTGGCCGCGCGCGTCGAACGGGCCTGCGGCGAGGGCGGCGAGGGTGTCGGAGGGGGTGCCGGCGGGAGCGCGGCCTCCCGGCTGGTGCCGCTGCACCCGGGGGCGGCCGACCGGGCGGTGTTCTGCTGGCCCGGACTGGGCGGCTACCCGATGAACCTGCGGCCGCTCGGCCGGGAGGCGAGTGCGGGCCGGGCCTTCTACGGCGTCCAGGCGTACGGCATCAATCCGGGCGAGACGCCGTACCCGACCATCCGGGAGATGGCCGCCGCCGACGTCGCCGAGCTGCGCCGGGTGCAGCCGCGGGGGCCGTACACGCTGTGGGGCTTCTCCTTCGGCGCCCGGGTCGCCTTCGAGGCGGCCTGGCAGCTGGAGCGGGCCGGGCAGCGGGTGGAGCGGCTGCTGCTGATCTGCCCCGGCAACCCGAAGGTGCGCCAGGACGACGCCCGGTCGTGGGGCCGCGAGGCCTCGTACGCCAACCCGGCGTACCTGACCATCCTGTTCGGGGTGTTCGCCGGCCGGATCAGCGGCCCCGACCTGGAGCGCTGCCTGGCCGAGACGGTGGACGAGCCGACCTTCGTCGCCTCGGTGCACCGGATGCTGCCGGAGCTGGACGAGGAGCTGATCCGGCGGATCACCGGGATCGTCGGCGAGACCTACGAGTTCGAGTACAGCTTCCGCGAGCTCGCCGAGCGGCGGCTGGACGCGCCGGTGACCGTCTTCAAGGCCGCGGGCGACGACTACTCCTTCATCGAGGGCAGCACCGGCTACTCCGCGGCCCCGCCCACCGTGGTCGACCTGGCGGGCGACCACTACGGGGTGCTGCGGGAACACGGGGTGGCCGAGCTGGCCGCCGCGATCCGGGAGGTGGAACGGACGGGCCCCAGGAAGCTCCCGGGCCGCTGATCGGATGATGTGGACACGCTCACGGATGGCCCAGGGTCCGTGAGCGGGGGAGCCCCTTCGGATAGGGATGGCTCGGCTTTCCGCCGATCCCGTCTCCTCCGAAGGGGCTTTCCGATGTCCGTGAAGAACTCCGCACTGGCCACCGCCTGTTGCGCCCTGCTGCTCGCCCTGCCGCTCGCCCTCGCCCAGTCGGCCGCCGCCGACAGCAACGGCCCCAAGACGCCCGAGGAGGCCGCCGCCTGCCACCAGGTGCTCGGCGCCCTGCTCGGCGGCTTCGGGCCGATGCTCGGCGAGGCCGTGTGCGTCGTGCAGCCGGCCGACCAGGGCTGACGCCTCCCGGGAATCCGCCGCCGGCGGTGGCCGCCCTCCTCGGGCCGCCGCCGGCGGAGCCGGATCCCGCGGCTACGGCTCAGGCGATGCGGGTCGGCGCGTCCTGGAGGGTGTGGCCGGTGGCGGTCAGCAGCGTCGTCAGGACGGCCGGGGTCACCGGGTGCTCGGTGTGGAGGTAGAGCTCGTCGGCGGTGGGGTGGGGGTGGACGGAGAGCAGGGTGATCCGGTGGTCGGCGAGCGTCGTGCGGGTGTGGGCGAGGGCCGTGGTGCGCACCCGCCAGAGCGCGACCGGGGGCGGGGCGTGCGGTGACCACCAGCTGTGGAGCAGGGCGGTGGCGAGCAGGGCGAGCGCGGAGGCGGCCACGACGACCGGGCCGTCCGGGCCGTGGACCACGATCTTGGCGATGAGGTCGGCCGCCGTGACGGAGAGGAAGACGGCGGCGAGTTCGACGGTGTCACGGCGCCAGCGGTGGGTGCGGCGGGCACCGGGGTGGGCGGGGGCGCGGAGGGGAGAGGGCTTCGAATGCTCCATGCCACCACGGTGCCCGACCGGTGTTTCCCGGTCGGGCATCCGTCGTGACCGGCCGGTTACGGTCCGCGCGGGGGTGTTACGGGAGGAACGCGCGGGGCCGATTCGGGAGGGCGGGCGGCGTCCCCTACTTGAGCAGGTCGCGCGCCGCGGCCTTGACCTCGGCGAGCAGGAGGTGGAGGTCGGTCTCGGTCGTGGCGGCGTTGAGGAGGCAGGCGCGGAGCAGCTCGGCGCCGCCCAGGCGGGCGCCGGTGACGAAGACCCGGCCGCGCCGCTGGACGGCGGTGGGGAGGTCGCGGTTGAGGGCGTCGCGGGAGGCTTCGTCCCGGCCCGGGGCGCGGTGGCGGAACGCCACGATCGAGGTCTGCACCTCGGCGAGCAGCTCCAACTCCTCGTCCGCTTCGACGAATTCGCCGAGCCGGCGGGCCAGTGCGGTGCACCTGGCGATGTCCTGGGCGAGTCCGGCCCGGCCCTTGTGGGCGATGGTGGCCCAGACCTTGAGGGCCCGGAAGGGGCGGGTCTGCTCGGTGCCGTACTCGGAGAACCAGCCGAGCGCGCCGGCCGAATCGTCGCGCAGGTAGGACGGGACGAGGCTGAAGGTGCCGCGCAGCTCCTCGGTGTCGCGGACCAGCGCGCAGCCGCAGTCGACCGGGACGCCGAGCCACTTGTGCGGGTCGAGGGCGAGCGAGTCGGCGCGCTCCAGGCCGGCGTAGCGGTGGGCGATGACCGGGTCGAGGCGGCCGAAGGCGCCGTACGCGCCGTCCACGTGCAGCCAGAGGCCCTGCTCCTCGCAGAGGTCGGCGATCGGGCCGAACTCGTCCACCGCGCCGGCGCCGACGGTGCCGGCCGAGGCGACCACCAGGAAGGGCAGCAGACCGGCCGCGCGGTCGCGCTCGACGGCCGCCCGCAGGTCGGCGGTGTCCAGCCGGCCGTCGGGGCCGGTGGCCACGGTGCGCAGCTGCCGGCTGCCGAGGCCGAGCAGCTCGGCGGCCTTGCGGACGCAGGAGTGGGTCTCGCCGGTGACGTAGCCGACCAGCGGCGGCAGGCCCGCCAGGCCCTCCTCGCGGACGTCCCGGCCGGCCCGCCGGGCGGCGCGGTCGCGGGCGGCGGCGAGGCAGACGATGGTCGCCATCGAGGTGCCGGAGGTGAGCAGGCCGCCGCCGGCCGGGTGCGGGAAGCCGACCAGTTCGGCTATCCAGCGGACCACGGCGCGCTCCAGGTGGACGTCGGCGTGGTCGCCGCCGGCCGAGCTGGGGTTCATCGCGGAGGCGGCGAGGGTGGCGAGCACCCCGGCCGGGGCGGGGGCGGAGTTGACCCAGCCGAAGAAGCGCGGGTTGCCGTTGCCCATCGGGTACGGCAGGACGTCCCGTCCGATGGTGCCGATCAGCTCGTCGAGCGGGCGGCCCTCGGCGGGCAGCGGGGCGTCGAGCAGGGCCCGGCGGGCGGTCTCGTCCATGGGCTGCCAGACCGGGCGCCCGGGCAGTTCGGCGAGGTAGTCGGAGACGAGGTCGGCGGTGGCGTGGGCGGCACTGCGGAAGTCGGCTTCGGGAAAGTCGGTGCCGGGGGAGTCCTCGGTGGTCATGGCGTGCTCCAGGGAGGCCGGGGGACGGGCTGGGCGAGGCGCGGCGTCCTTGGCGCACCCGGATCAGGTGATGATCGGGCGATCCTACGCAGACAGGCCCGCACCGTGCGGTGCGGGCCTGCTTGCTGAGACCGGGGCGTCAGTCCAGCGAGCTGGACAGGCCGCTCGCCGAGCGGCAGTACCCCTGCATCTCCTTGTTGGTGATCTTGGCGCAGAGCCGTCCGGCCGCGCCCCCGTCGGTGTAGTTGACCGTGTAGTAGCTGACCAGGCCCTCGGCGCAGGCCTTGCGCTGCCAGCCGTCGGCGGCGGTGGCGCACTGCTCGGACGCCCAGTCCTCGCGGTCCAGGTTGTACTTCATGGTGCGCGAGCCGACACCGCGGCTGCAGTCCACCGCCCCGCCGCTGGCCTTGCCGTTGAGGCACCACTTGAGGGCCTCGGCGTAGACCTCGGGGTGGTTCGGGTAGTCGTGCGAGGAGAGGAAGAAGGTCGGGGCGTAGAAGAAGCAGGCGGACTGGAACAGCGACGGCTGGTCCTTGCACGGGTAGAGCGGGTCCTGGGCGAGCTTGTCGGCGGGCAGGTTGGCCTTGGCCTGCTCGTCCTCCTCGTCCGGGCCGAAGAGCTGCATGAACAGGCCCTCGGAGCAGCGGATCCGGTTCTGGTCGGAGGGGAACTTGTTGCACAGGTCGCGCGCCTTGGCGACGTCCTGCTTGGCGACGAACATGGTGCCGTGGCCGACGCCGTGGATGCAGGGCCCGGTGTTCTTGGGCGCGCAGAGCTTGAGCAGGTCCGTCTCGGGCTGGGTGGAGGCGTTGAGCATCTCCTCGACCGCGCCGTGCAGGTAGCCGGCCGCGCAGGTCTCGTGCGGGAAGGAGATGACCTTCTGGAAGTCGGCGTTGAAGCGCTTGACCGCCGCGTGGCCG
This sequence comes from Kitasatospora sp. NPDC057512, assembly GCF_042802135.1. Taxonomy (NCBI): domain Bacteria; kingdom Bacillati; phylum Actinomycetota; class Actinomycetes; order Kitasatosporales; family Streptomycetaceae; genus Kitasatospora; species Kitasatospora sp. NPDC057512. The sequence goes on along the minus strand of NZ_JBHVET010000058.1, from coordinate 8,139 downwards.
AGCTCGTGCGCGATCGGGTGGCAGAAGCGCACGGTGTACGGCTTCTCCTTGGTGATCTTGTCGAGGTCGGCCAGGGCGACGCCGGGGTCGGTGGCGTCCATCTCGGCCATCATCTTGTTGCGCAGCGTGGAGCGGGTCCACACGGCGGGGTCGCCGGTCGGGGTGGCGCTCGCGGGGCCGGCCGAGGCCGGCCGGGCGCCGGCGGCGGGGGCCCCGGGGGTGACGGCGGTCAGGGACGCGGTGGCCGCCGCGGGCGACCAGTCGGTGACGGCCACCGACCCCAGGCCCAGGACGCCCAGGAGCAGGGCGGTGAGAATCGCGAAGACTCGCGGCTGCATGAGGGGATCCCCCGGCGGATCGAGGTGAACGTTTCGCTCCCATCCTGACGGCACGTGAGCGGTAAGCCGCGATTTCGCCCGCCATTCGGGAGGTGTCGGCGACGCTATCGCACCGTGGGACCTCCGGGCCCGGCGGGATGGTTCCGCACAATCACCCGGACGGAGTATGGGGGCGCGGGCGCCGCCGGGTGCGCCGTTCGGGTGGCGGCACCCGCGCCCCACACTCGCTCGGGGCCCCGGCGCTCACAGCTCCAGCGTCACCCGGTACTCCGTCAGCCAGGCGTCGAAGTCCAGTGCGAGGTCGACGGCCAGCCGGACGGACTGCGGGTCGGTGTCCGGGGCGAGCGCGTCGGTGAGGCGCCGCCGGTCGAGCAGGTCCAGGGCGGGGGAGGTGCGCTCGACGGCCAGCCGGGCCAGTTCGGCGCGCAGCTTCGCCGGGTAGTGCGGGTCGGTGGTGACCGGGTACGGGCTCTTCGCCCGCTCGGCGACCGCGGCCGGCAGCACGTCCCGGACGGCGGCGCGCAGCAGGCTCTTCTCCCGCCCGTCGAAGGACTTCATCGCCCACGGGGCGTTGAAGACGTACTGGACCAGCCGGTGGTCGCAGAACGGCACCCGCACCTCCAGGCCGTTGGCCATGCTCATCCGGTCCTTGCGGTCGAGCAGGATGCAGACGAAGCGGGTCAGGTTGAGGTACGAGATCTCGCGCATCCGCCGTTCCAGCGGATCCGCCTCCGGCAGGTGCGGGACCTCGGCGACCGCCTCCCGGTAGCGGGCCCTGCGGTAGCCGTCCAGGTCGAGCTTGCGGAGCAGTTCGGCGTCCAGGAGGTACTCGCGCGGGGTGGCTCCGCCGCCGGCGATGCCGGTGAGGCCGAGCGCCCAGGGGAAGTCCTCGACGGCGATGGTGGCCGGGTCGTGGAACCAGCGGTAGCCGCCGAAGAGCTCGTCCGCGGACTCTCCGGACAGCGCGACGGTGGAGTGGCGGCGCACGCCCCGGAAGAGCAGCAGCAGCGAGGTGTCCATGTCGCCGACGCCGTTGGGCAGGTCGCGGGCGCGCAGCACGACGGAGCGCCGGGCCGGGTCCGTCAGGTCGGCCGCGTCCAGCTCGACGACGCTGTGGTTGGCGCCGACGTGGTCGGCCAGCAGCCGGGCGAACGGGCCGTCCTGGGTCTGCCGGACGTCGTTGGCGTTGAAGGTCTCGCTCTGCCCGGCGAAGCCGACCGAGAAGGAGCGCACCGGGCCGGCCCCGGCGGCGCCCAGGGTCCGGGCGGCCAGGGCGGTGACGGCGCTGGAGTCCAGGCCGCCGGAGAGCAGCGAGCAGAGCGGGACGTCCGCCTCCAGCTGGCGGTGCACGATGTCGTCCAGCAGGGCCCGGACGGTGGCGACGGTGGCCTCCAGGCTGTCGCGGTGCTCGCGCGCCTCCAGCGCCCAGTAGCGGCGGACCGAGAGGCCCTCGCGGCGCACCCGCACGACGTGCCCGGGCCGGACCTCGTGGATGTCCCGGTACGGGGTGAGCCCCGGGGTGCGGGCGTAGCCGAGCAGTTCGCGCAGCCCGTCCAGGTCCACCACCGGGCGGACGGCGGGGTGGGCGAACAGGGCCTTGACCTCGGAGCCGAAGACCACGCCGTCCGGGGTGCGGTGGTAGTACAGGGGTTTGACGCCCATCCGGTCGCGGACCAGCAGCAGCTCCTCGCGCCGGACGTCCCAGACCGCGAAGGCGAACATGCCGTTGAGCCGTTCGGCCAGGTGCTCGCCCCACTCCAGGTAGGCGCGCAGCACGACCTCGGTGTCGCTGCGGGTGCGGAAGCGGTGCCCGGCCGCCTCCAGGTCCGCGCGCAGTTCGCGGTGGTTGTAGACCTCGCCGCTGTAGGTGAGCACGGCCAGCGTCCGGCCGTCGTGCTCGACCGTCATCGGTTGGACGCCGCCCGCGATGTCGATCACCGCGAGCCGGCGGTGTCCGAGCGCGGCGTGCGGCTCCAGGTGGACGCCGCCGGCGTCCGGGCCGCGGCGGGCCTGGGTGGCCGTCATCGCGTCGATGACCCCCCGTTCGGCGGTGAGGTCGCGCTCGAACGCGACCCATCCGGTGATCCCGCACATCAGCAAGCCTCCGGTCTTCCGCTTCGTGTTCAGGGGGTCACGCTACGTGCGGAGTTGGCGCCGCTTCAAGGGGCTTTCGGGAACGGGGGCGAACGGGTGGCCGTTCGACGGCCGAATGTGAAGGAGTCGTGAATGTGGTCTGAAAGTCGTAATGTCTGCCCGATTTCGGGCAGAAACTTTGGCTTCGGCGGCCGGGCCGACCTAGGCTCCACACTCGTGCCGAGCTCACCCCACCCCCACGAAGACCTCCTCGCCCACCTCACCCGGACCAGCCCGCTCGGGCCCCGGGAGGCGGCGCGGGTCGTGGCGGAGGTGCTGGCGTACTTCTCCGAGAGCACCGAGGAGTACGTGCGCCGCCGCCACACCGAGCTCCAGGCACGCGGTCTGACCAACGAGCGGATCTTCGCCCGGCTCACCGAGGAACTGCCGCAGCGCAGGGTCTCGGCGCCGGAGCTCTCGGCCCGCCAGCTGCGGCGGATCGTCTACGGCTGAGGCGGCCGAGCGCCCGTCGCCCTCACCGCGCTCACCGCCCTCATCGCGCTCACGGCCCCTCAGCGGGCTGACTGCCCTCGTTCCCGACCTTCCGAAGACTTCGAAGAGGAGACCACGCATGTGCGGAATCGTGGCCTACATCGGCCCCAAGGACGCGACCCCCTTCCTGCTGGAGGGGCTGGCGCGGCTGGAGTACCGCGGTTACGACTCGGCCGGTGTCGCCGTCACCGGGCGCAGCGGCGGGATCAAGCTCCGCAAGGTGAAGGGCCGGGTCGCCGACCTGGCCGCGGCCGTGCCGGCCCGGTTCAAGGGCACCACCGGCATCGGCCACACCCGCTGGGCCACCCACGGCGTCCCCAGTGACGCCAACGCGCACCCGCACCTGGACAACGCCGAGCGGATCGCCGTCGTCCACAACGGCATCATCGAGAACGCCGACGAGCTGCGCGCCAAGCTCACCGCCGACGGCGCGGTGTTCCGCTCCGAGACCGACACCGAGGTGCTCGCCCACCTGATCGCCGCGAACGTGGCCGAGGGCGTCGAGCTGGAGGACGCGGTGCGGGCCGCGCTCGGCCGGGTGGTCGGCACCTACGGCATCGCGGTGCTCGACGCCGAGCGGCCGGACCGGATCGTGGTCGCCCGCAACGGCAGCCCGATCGTGCTGGGCATCGGCGAGAAGGAGATGTTCGCCGCCTCGGACGTCTCCGCGCTGGTCCGCTACACCCGCCAGGTCGTCCACCTGGAGGACGGCGAGCTGGCCACCGTCCGGGCCGACGGCTTCCGCACCTTCACCGAGGACGCCCGCACCACGCACCGCCAGCCGTCCACCGTGGACTGGGAGGTCGACTCCTACGACACCGGCGGCTTCGAGCACTTCCTGCTCAAGGAGATCCACGAGCAGCCCGGCTCGGTCGAGCGCACCCTGAGCGGCCGGCTCGACGAGCGCTTCGCCACCGCGCACCTCGGCGGCCTCAACCTGGACGCCCGGGAGCTGCGCGAGATCCGCCGGGTGAAGATCCTCGGCTGCGGATCGGCCTACTACGCGGGCGAGATGGGCGCGCAGCTGATCGAGGAGCTGGCCCGGATCCCCGCGCACAGCGAGCCGGCCTCCGAGTTCCGCTACCGGAACCCGGTGATCGAGGCGGACACCCTGTACGTCGCGGTCAGCCAGTCCGGCGAGACCTACGACACGCTGGCCGCCGTCCAGGAGGTCAAGCGCAAGGGCGGCCGGGTGCTCGGCGTCGTCAACACGGTGGGCAGTGCTATCGCCCGAGAGTGTGACGGCGGTATCTACCTGCACGCCGGTCCGGAGGTCTCGGTCGCCTCCACCAAGGCGTTCACCTCCACCGTGGTCGCCTTCGCGCTGCTCGCCCTGCACTTCGGGCGCATCCACGACCTGTCGCCCGCCGACGGGCGCCGGATCGTTTCGGCGCTCCAGGCGCTGCCCGACCAGATCCGCGAGGTGCTGGAGCAGAGCGAGGCCATCGCCGGCCTCGCCGCCGAGTACGCCGACTCCGCGGGCATGATGTTCATCGGCCGGGTCCGCGGCTACCCGGTGGCCCGCGAGGGCGCGCAGAAGCTCAAGGAGATCTCCTACGTGCACGCCGAGGCCTACCCGGCGAGCGAGCTCAAGCACGGCCCGCTGGCGCTGATCAGCCCCGAACTGCCCACCGTGGCACTGGTTCCGGACGACGAGCTGCTGGACAAGAACCTCACCACGCTGGGCGAGATCAAGGCCCGCTCCGGGCGGGTCATCGCCGTCGGCCACCGTCGGCCGGAGGAGAAGCTCGCGGACCACTGCATCCTGGTGCCCAAGAGCGAGCCCGAGCTGGACCCGCTGCTGCTCAACATCCCGCTCCAGTTGCTCGCCTACCACGCAGCCGTCGCGCTGGGGCGGGACGTGGACAAGCCGCGCAACCTCGCGAAGAGCGTGACGGTGGAGTAGTCCCCCGGGGAGGGCGTTCCCGGGGGAGGAGGGCGCTCGTCACGGACCCGCGGGTCCCGGTCGCTGTGCGGACGGCCGGGGCCCGCGTCCCGCTGTCCGCGGGTCAGAAGACCGAGCAGCCGGAGAGGGTGGTCAGGGTGTCCAGGGCGGCGACCGCGGCGACGGAGTTGCCGGCCTGGTCCAGGCGCGGACCCCAGGCGCAGACGGCGGCGCGGCCGGGGAGTATCGCGAGGATGCCGCCGCCGACGCCGCTCTTGCCGGGAAGGCCCACGCGGAACGCGAACTCGCCGGCGGCGTCGTAGGTGCCGCAGGTGAGCAGCACGGCGTTGATCCGCTTGGTCTCGCTGCGGGACAGCAGCCGGGTGCCGTCGGCGCGCACGCCGTACCGGGCGAGGAAGGAGCCGGCCAGCACCAGGTCGCGGCAGCTGGTCGCGACGGCGCAGTGGGCGTAGTAGTGCTCCAGGACGGTCTCGACCGGGTTCTCCAGGTTGCCGTGGCTGGCGATGAAGTGGGCCAGCGCGGCGTTGCGGTGGCCGTGCTCGGCCTCGGAGGCGGCGACCACCGGGTCGGTGTCGAGCAGCGGGTTGCCGGACTCGCGGCGCAGGAACTCCCGTACCGCGCCCGAGGCGTCGCCGGTCATGGTGTGGAGGCGGTCGGTGACCACCAGGGCGCCCGCGTTGATGAATGGGTTGCGCGGGATGCCGTGCTCGGTCTCCAGCTGCACCAGGGAGTTGAACGGGTTGCCGGACGGCTCGCGGCCGACGCCCTGCCAGAGCGTGTCGCCGCCGTAGGCCACCGCGAGGGCGAGCGAGAACAGCTTCGAGACGCTCTGGACGGAGAACGGCCGCTGCCAGTCCCCGACACCGTGCAGCTCCCCCTCGACGGTGGCGACGGCCATGCCGAAGGCCTCCGGGTCGGCGGTGGCGAGGGCCGGGATGTAGTCGGCGACCCGGCCCCGGCCCGTGGTCGCCCGGGCGGCCGCCTCGGCGGCCTCCAGCAGGACCGGCCAGTCCAGGAACTCCCCGCCGGGCACACCGTTCAACGCTTCTCCTCCACCGGCACCGACTGGGAACACGACCGGGACCGGGCGCGCGGTGCGGGTGCGTCCGGTCCGACCAGGATTATCCGTGTTTCGGGCGGGTGGGTCGGGAGGGGGGTGGGTGGTTCGCCCCGCGCGGTGTCGTGAGGCCGTCGGTGCCGGGTGGTGCCGCTCGGCGGCGCGAGGCGCCGTGCGGGCCGGCTACGGGGCGTTGGTGGGGGCCTGGACGGGCGGACCGGTGAGCAGGGTGCCGGTGTCCGAGTACGGCCAGCCGTTGGGGACGCAGCCGTGCAGCCCCTTGATCTGCTGCATCATCACCGGCGCCGGGGCGCCCGGGCCGGGGCAGTCGACGTGGCCGTTGCCGAGGATGTGGCCGACCTCGTGGTTGACGGCCAGCGCGTGGTACTGCTCGGGCCTGCCCTGGTAGAACTCGGACAACTCGGTCCAGCGGGTGAGGTTGACGACCACCTGGTGGGTGACGCCGCAGTTCACCCAGCCGCCGGTGTCCAGCCCGTACTGGCCGCAGATCCGGTCGGTGGACTTCGGGGTGGCCAGGTAGACGGTGAAGTCCACCGGGTCGGCGGGCATCCGCTGGAACGAGGCCGTGCCGCCGGCCGCCCAGCCGTGCCGGACGTCGCCGAGGACCGCGTCCACCTCTGCGGCGAACTGCGCCGGGCTCTCCGCGATCCCGTCCTCCACCCGCACCTTGTAGCGGTACAGGTGCTCGCCGGTGCCGAAGCGGGCGGAGCCGCCCGGCGCGGTGGTGAACGCCAGCCGGTCACGGTCCCCGCCGCTCCACGGCTGCCACCAGAGCAGCCCGGCGGTCAGCGCCGCGACCAGCGCGAGGGCGGGCAGAGCGTGCCGGGGCTTCCAGCGGCGCAGCCGCGCGGGCGCGCTCACCGGCCCGCTCACCGGCCCGCTCCCGCCGCGGCCAGGTGGCCGTAGACGCCGCGCATCCGCCGGTGGTGGGCGGCGAGTGGCGATCGGAGGTGGTGGCGGACGGCCCTGAAGGCTCGGAGGGCCCGGAAGGCGGGCAGGTCCGGCAGCGGGGAGTCGGTGGCGCGCACCCGCGCGAGCTGCTCCGGGCTGCCGTACGACAGCACGACCCCGGCGGCACGGGACCTCAGGGCGGGCGGGACGCGCCACCTCCTGGCCTCGTCGAAGCGCTCCCAGGCGGACAGCGGCAGGAGGGTGCGGATCGCGTCCACGCAGAGCTCCTCCTGCGCGTCCAGGTGCGTGCGGACGGCTTCGGCCAACTGTTCCAGGGGAGGGGCCAGCCGGTCCAGAGGGCCGGTGAGGCCGACCCGGACCCGGGCGACCGGCACGGCCAGGGCCGCGCGTCGCGCCGCCAGACCGGCGAGTCCCGGCCGGAGGTGCGGCGCCGCCCCGGAGAGCGCGGGCAGCAGCACGTCCTCCTCGGCCTCGTGGTGGACGTGCAGGAGGTCCAGCATCAGCGCGACGTGGGCGGCGATCCCGGCCCGCAGCGCCTCCGCGCCGGGCGCGCGGCAGGCCTCGGCGAGGCGGGCGAACTCGCCGCGCAGGGCGGCGTGGGCCATCAGCAGGGCGGTGGTGTCCGGTCGGGCGTGGATCGGGGCCAGGGTGGACATGGCGGAAGTGCTCCAGGACGGGATCGGCGGGCCGGGGCGGCCGATCGGCGACCGGGCCGTCGCCCGGCCGTGCGAGAGGGTGGTACCTGGAGGAACGGGGCGGGGTGCGGCGGCGGTTCAGGGCGCCTTCGTGGTTCGGGCGGTGGCCTGCGCCACGGTGCGGGCCCCTGTCGGACGGGAGGCCCGGGTGGTTCCCGGAACCGCTCGATGGTGTCACCCCGGCGGCGTGTCCCTGGGCGGTGCCGTCCGATTCGGGTGTCGTAGGGCGGGCCGATCCGTCCGGGTCGGACCTGTCCCGAGCGAGCTGCCACCGGAGGCGCCGTCATGTCCACCACCGCTGTTTTCACCGTCGACGGCATGAGCTGCGGCCACTGCGAGAAGACGGTCAGCGCCGGGCTCGCCGTCCTGCCCGGCGTCACCGACGTCAGTGCCGACGCGCCGAGCGGCCGGGTCACCGTGGCCTCCGCGCAGCCGCTGGACGAGGGCCTGGTCCGCCGCGTCGTCGACGGGGCCGGGTTCACCTTCGTCGGGCGGGCCTGAGGGCGGTCCGGGGGCGGGGCCGGGGGTGGTCCGGGGGGAGCGGGGGCTGGGCGCGGTTCAAGGGGCGCGGGGCCCGTCGACTGT